>NZ_JBFSUV010000009.1:0-112593 GCF_041467515.1 Vibrio sp. 10N.247.311.12 | reverse complement strand
CTGAGCCCGTAGAGGACTTTCACCTCCTAGATCAACGCCATGCTCGGCGCACAAATAGAACAAGCCCGGCGATTGCCGGGCTTGTTTGTATGTGCTCTATTATTTGTAAATGCTCTATTGGGACTGAGACTGTGCAAGTCGAATGCTCACCAAACTCGCCACCATGATAGCTAAGTAAAAGCTGCCGATAATGGATTCCATAAACACAAAGAATTGAGCAATAGGCAGAGCTGGTGATATGTCGCCGTAACCAACCGTAGTCAAGGTGATAAAGCTAAAGTACATCGCATTAAACAAGTTCGTCAGCCAGACTTGCTCTTCTAACCCGTTAAAGGCATTAGGAAATATCTCTAAAATTAACAAGTAGATGGTCGACCAAGCAAACCCTAGCAACAAGTAAATACAGATGGAGCCGATGATGTGATTGGGTGTCACCGTTTTGGCTTTCATCACCTGCTTCAACGCCGAGTAAATGTGTGAAAACAAGAACACAGCCAACGCCGATAGCGTCACTATCGACAGGTTATAGCCTTCCAAAAATGAAAACACGCCAGACACGAGCGCCGTAATCAATAACAGCCCATACCAAGAGCGATACAAGGCTCGCTCTTTATGAATACCGGCAATTGAACTCGCCAACGTAATAATGATAAGAAATAGGATTGTTTTCTGGCCTTGCGGATAAAACTGCTGCATCACCGCGCAACCAAGAAACAACACCAACAGTGCATAGAATAAGAAGTAGAAGTTGTCGTCTTTAGAGACTGGCTTCATCTATTTTCCCTCGACCTCTGCAGGTTTTTTCTCAGTTTCTTGTTGGTTTTTCTCTTCAAGTCCAAGCCACGCCATCATCAGCTCATAGCTTAAACTCAGTATCACAGCACCGACAAACAGACCGACGATGCCTGACATCGCCATTCCGCCCAGTGCACCCAATAGAATTACCAACATTGGAATGTGAGAGCCACGGCTCAGCAATACTGGCTTTAAGATAGCGTCACTGCCGCTCACCAAAATACACCACACTAAGAACAAGCTCGCCGCCAGTGTCGATTCAACGCTGAACATGTAGATGATCGCCGGTAATAGAGCGAGAATCGGTGGAAGTTGGATTATCGCAATGAGCAGCACAGCTAGCGCCCAAAACGCAGCTGCTGGAACGCCTGCAATCACCAAACCGATTGCCGACATCATGGATTGAATCACAGCCACACCAATCACACCTTGCACAACGCTTCGCACGGTCGATTTAGAGAGCTCTACCAACTCTTCACCTTTACCGCCCGTTAAACGCGCCACTAAGTGAGTCACGCCGGTTTTGCATTTATCGGCATTACTCATGAATGCACCCGCAATGATGGTAGAGATGATGAACTGAATAAAGCCGCCACCTAACGAGCCAAGAACAGAAGCCGCTTTCGTCGCAAACTGTTTAAGTTCATCCGCATACTTTATGAAAGTGCCTTCAATATTGTTGGAGGCGGCAACCAAGGTTGAATAAACCTTCTCACCTATGAATGGAATATCTTGTAAGGACTCTTTCGGTTTAGGCAATGACAATGTGCCATCTTGAAGCCCTGTCATCAGGTCAGTCGCGCTGGTGTAGATACCAGAAGAAAGCGCCGCCAAAGGAATAAATAGAAGAATCACACCAATAAAGCTCAGCAATGCACTGGCTTTACCTTTCGACATCCCGGTTTTATTTGAAATTGCGACCGCCACTGGATACAACGCAGTCGCAATGATCGCACCCCATATCACCAGAAGAATGAATGGGCGCAAAATCGAAAAACACCAATACACGAGCATGGCAATCGCTGCGATCTTGATGGCAGCGTCTATCGCCTGTTTTGAAAAATCATCGGTTAACTTCATGAGACGTCCTTGTTAGACATAATTAAGACTGATTTTGTAGAAACTTCCAATTCCGTGTTTCTAGGAATAGAGAAGCCAAAATCATATATATGCCAATTAACACTAATTGGAATATGCGTATAAGAGTGTTGCTATCGATGTCACCGGAGCTCATCAACGTGCTACCAACCAGTACGAGCAACGTACTAAATGCAGTGGCGAAAATAGGTGCTTTTTCGGGAACCGTGTAGATCTTGGTAGCCATAAGTATGGCAATAAGTCCTATAAACAAAGAATAGAAGACAATGTTGGGTACTATAGAAAGAATTGAAAAAGCAGCAATCGCCAGCAATCCCCCGATACCGTTACTTATCACCAAAAAAGCGCTCAACTTTATCGACTTCTCTGACGTAATCATCAACGATAACAACGCAATGAACATCATTGTCAGTAAAGCTTCAGATATTTGAAAAATAAAGAAAAAGCACACCACAGGATAGGAGATAATCATCGCCCTAAAGGCCGCATACCAACGCTGTTTCTTTTCGAGTGGCGCAGCAGCGAAGCCTGAGAACGCCGATTTTGGCTCAGGGAAAAATACATGCACTAACGCAAAAAGCATGACTGAAACCACACCAGAGGTCGCTAAGCCAGAGGCCAGCATTACTGACACGCCGGGGTTATCAATCGCCATGAATGGCAACATCAAAACCGCAATCAACAGTATGGTGGCAAACAGGTTCCATTTTGGGTCGACAAACAAGTAGTAACCCCACAGCATCATTAACCCCACTAAAATCAGCAATGGGATTGGATAATGGGTAATTCCTCGCGACAGTAATAAACCTAACCCCATTGTCACCACAACGGCCAAGAGCAATTCGTAGACCGTTTCTTTATGGAGATTTGGTTTATCAATTAAGAACTTAGCTGTGAACACTGGCGCCACAAACGCAAGCGGCCAGTTTATCCACGCCGCCAAAAATACAGCCAACGTAACCCCGACCGTAAATCGCAGGATCCGTTGCTGTGTTTGTTGGTCGAGAATGGGCTTATCGGACATAAGACAATACGCTTATAAATCGAATCCACAATTTGCCTATCGCGTTGAATACAAAGTTATCGCCGCTATAAACAATCACATCCGCTTGGCCACCCACTCGGAGCATGCCTGTCACTTCTTCATTATCAAATTCAATGGTTATGGGAAGCATCTGTGTTTGGCGCAACCAACCCGTTTGTTGGCTAGCTTGAGCAAGCTTACCTGCTTGGTCATTTTGCCCCCAATCAACACCCCAATCGATACTACTTACGCGCCCTTTTACCACTTTGCCCGGTGCGAAATCTAACGCCACTTCAACTTCATCACCGACCGTTACATTACCTAGGCTGTTCTCTCGATAATAAGCTTCAATCCAAATATCTTCGGTTGAAACAAAGGTCATGATTGCTTGCCCTGCTGATGCATAGAAACCTTCAGACAGGCTAAAGTTAGAGACACCACCTTGTGTCGGTGCAGTAATCACGGTGCGTTCTAGATTCAATTGAGCTTGTTCAAGTGCCAGCAACGCCGCTTTCACTTGGCTATTTTCTTCGCCTTCTTTACCCATTTGTTTCTTAGCACGGTCAAGGTCAGCTTCTGCATTCACAACCGCCGCACTAGAGGTCGCTAATGCTGCTCGCGCTTTATCTGCATCTGATTTAGAAACGACACCTTTATCGGACATCTCTAAAACACGCTTAGCTTGCAGTTTGGTATTTTGTCTTTCAACAATGGCTGAAGTGAGTTTCGCTTGAGCTGAAGCAATGCTCGCGGTTTGCGCGCCGACATTTTGGCCAGCAATCTCTAAATTTTGCTCGGCTTGTTGTACGGCTATTTGGTAATCAGACTCATCTAAAATGGCTAGCTTATCGCCTTGATTAACCAGTTGGTTAGGTTGAACAAGAATATCGAGCACTTTACCCGACACCTCAGGTTTGATTGGAACGATATAACCTTTGACACGAGCATTATCAGTAATAGGGATGATGCGGTCTGAAATGATACTGAAGATCAACATGAACGCTACGAACAACAATAAGTAGTTGGTGACCTTTCTTACTTTGTCTTTTCCATTTTCTTGCTGGCCAACTTCTTCCTTGGCTTCTTGCGCATTCCCGTTGACTTCTGACATGGGACTCCCTTCTAGATAACTAACATCAACAAAATTAATACTTTAAAAATAAGCCCGGTGATGGAAAACTCAAGTAAATAGGGTTAGATTTAGTAAACAAAACGTTGCAAATGATATGCACGTCTAATAGTGCGACAATATATACAGGATTGTATTCCAATGAGCTCTAGTCACTACCAAGTCCCGGTAATTCAAACGAACTACGCCAAAATTCTGGTTCAGGTTTTTTCTGACTATGGTCTCGACCTCCACCTTTTGCTCAAAGATTCTGGTTTACCGCCCGATCTCATTGAATCAGAAAGCGACTTTGTGCCATCAGAATCGATTAAACGTTTGATTTATCTGACATCCGCCCAACTTGGCGTATCTCGGTTCACCGATATTCTTGGACTCGCATTTCGACGTCGAATCATCCCAAATGTCTTGCATCAATTTACCGAATTCGAAACCATTGGCGATGCACTAAAACAGATCAATTCAATCTTTGCCTATGATTCACCAGGCAGCAAAGTCGAGTTTATCCAAGAACACGGTCAGAACTGGTTTTGCCGGACAGCCCCGGAAGACAACTCCCCTATGTTTCAATGGGGCGAAGCTTTCGCTGTTATTTATATCATCGAGTTAATAACCATTTTATCGCAATCACCATGGTTACCGACTAAAGTTCGCTTGCAAGGGCATGACATCGATGTCGTCAAAACACTGGTATCAAGTAACTGCCAACTGTTTGTTGATCATTCGTCGACTGCTGTGCAGATTCCTGATGAGATCTTACAACTCCCAATCCGTCTTACGTCTAAAGACCTCAGTACAAAACCGACACTTATTGAGTGGCATACCAGCTTTACCGATAGTATTTATGAGCTTCTAAAACCGTACATGAAAGAACAAGACCTCTCTCTTGAAGAGGCGGCAGAGCTGCTCAACTTTTCAGTGCGAACGTTCCAACGCAAACTCAAGAATGAAAACACCACTTATCGAAAGATCAAAGAGAACCTGATGTTTTCTGTAGCTTGCGAGCTGATGGAAGAAGGCCACACGCTGACCTACATTTCTAGCCAACTCGGTTACACCAACATCTCTCATTTTTCTCGTGCATTTAAGCGTGTGTCTGGCCTTACGCCGAAGATTTACCAACGCTCAATCTCGGGCTTAGGCTTCGCTCGATTGATTAACCAAGCACGGCCTACATCTAACCAAGGGCAATTGGAGTAGCACAGCCTGGGCTAGAGCTACACACTCTATTTCGCCCGTTACCTTTAGCGCGGTAAAGTGCCTTATCTGCACTGCGATAGGTCGCTTCGGCTTGCGCCTGTATTTCAGACACACCACTGCTCACGGTCAGGTTCAATGTTGTCCCTTTGGTAATCACTTCTTTCAGTCGATACATCGCCTCAAACGCTTCTGCCAAATTGGTTTCAGGCATCAAGATAGCGAACTCTTCTCCGCCTACTCGCGCGACGATATCAGTGTCTCGGCTGTTGTTTCTCAACAGTTCAGCGACCTCTTTCAGCGCTGAATCACCTTGGTCATGACCGTGATTATCATTGATAGCCTTGAAGTGATCTAAATCGATCAACGCCAAACAGGAATGTGTGTAACCATAACGCTCTGCCAGGTTAGAATAATGTTTTAAGTCGTTATCAAAGCGGCGTCGATTCCAGCACCCTGTCAGTGAATCCGTTTCCACCAGCATTCTTAATCGACGCTCCAATATCTTGCGTCGGCTAATATCCGTAAAGGTCACCACGTACTTGTTATTGTGCGGCAGAATTTCAGTTAGCTTTTCCACCACAACGTTTACGGTAAACTGCTCACCAAGTCGACTGACGCCACTCAACTCACCTTTCCATCTCTGGTTTTCCTTGAGTGAGCGAGTAATGGTCGTGATTAGGCTGCTGTTATTCATAAAACAGAGATCAGAAATCGGACGAGATTCGACTTGGTCAAAGGCATAACCTGAAACCCGAGAGAATTGTTGATTCACTTGTATGACCCTCAATTGACTATCGAGGATCATAAAACCAGCAACGCCATCAATGATCGCTTCAGACAAGCTATTCTTGCTTTGAGCCATTTCATGTCGATAAAGGCGTGCGGTAATAAGAGTGCTAAGTAAAAACAACGCACACACCGAAAAAAACATGGCTGGCGTAGAAGCAATACTCAGCAACCACAAGCTAAATGCCATATTGAGGACAAGTGCAGACACCACGTATAGCGGCATTTTTCGGTCATAACTTAACTTGTTCATAGTTTGCTCTGGTGATGGGCGAATGACTATGATGGCTAAGTTTTGATTAAGATATTTACCATTTTACGACACATACAAATTCAAATTATATGGGTACTTTGAAGATCAACAACTTATGCTAATTATTGAGTAAGAAGAGCAAACTACCACCGCTGAGTGAGCTGCCATAATTGAAGTTAATCCCGACACCGAAGTTATCAAAGAAGTAAGAGTCGTAAGGGACATCGAACACCAACCCAGCGCCGAATTCATAGTAATAGTGTGTGTCTAAAGGATCCGTTAAATCCCCCACTATATCGATTCTTCTAAAGTTATAGTGGACCTGAGGGTTGTTTAACGACCAAGCATCGAGCGCGACATTTTGCCTAAACTCTAGTTCATTAATAAATCGCATCCCTTCAGGGTTACCGATATCACCATCGTTCGCTTCACCCCATCCAGCCCCATAGAAATAACGCACTCTAGAAGAGACATTCCAGCTTCCCCACTCTTGCTGCTTTAAATACTTGAGTTTGACCGACGGCTCACCTACCAATGCCCATGCTGAGGTATTTAGCGCGTAGCCGTCTAGCTGAGACTGAAATGCTTGAGAGTAGCTGTTGTTGTATTTATATTTATTGCGGTAATAGAGCAAGTGAGTGCCTAAGCCATACGCGATAGACCAACGTTGGGTTAAATGGTTTTGAACCCCGAAAAAGCCATACAGGCCCAATACTGAGTCTTTATTCGGATTCACACGACGGTCAGAGGTCACTTCCGGTGAGATTTCAATATCCTGTTCAGAAAGCGCATAAGACCCTCGCACAGACCAAATAAGGTCAAGATCAGGATCATCGGTGTTAATCACCGAAGAATAAGGAATGGAGCCCACACTCACTTGGCTTCGAGTATCGATGGTTTTATCGGATCCAAAACCACTGTCGTTTAAGTTGATAAACGAATTAGGATCAAAATCCACAAAGCCAATTGAAATGGCATCGCTGTCAGTCAGCGCAATTGATACAGAAAATATCTTCTCTAAGCGGTTCTGAATCAATTCATTGGATGCATAGGCCGAGGAAGAACTGAGGCCCATTAAGAGCAGAATAATAGAACGGGGATAGTGCGATAGGGGTGAAAGCATTAAGTTGACTCCATTCAAACTTATGCTTCAAGTGTAATTGGTAACTTAACTAATTCAATCAGAGAGTTAACGGTGTGGTTGATACTGCTCTCATTTGCAGCTGCGATTCTGCTCCAGCTATTGCTCAAATTGTCTATCGGTTTAGAACATAAGCTGGCTGATTACTTCAAATCTAAACCGGGGACTGCGCCTAAGATTTATCGCGGTTTATCCAGTTACGTGATTCTAGTGGGCTCTAAGTTTGTGATGCTGGAAGCCATCAATATCTTGTTTGGAGACAAGGTAGATTTCACAGGCCCTTGGAATGGTGTCGTAGCGTTCTTCGCTGTGGTATTCACGATCTTGGTCGCAGAGATTATTGTTTCAAAGATCTACTTCGCACTCGATGACACGCCCAAAGCCGAAAAAGCATAGCCGCTTTTGATACAGACCTAAGACAAAAAAAGTGAGCCGAACAGGCTCACTTTTTACATCTATTCTTTACGTTTCAGCGATTAACAAACAGAGAAGTTAGATAAAGACTCTCGCTCTAACACCAAACACCCAAGCGCTACTTTCATTGGAGAACGCAGGATCTTTAATGTATTGAATATCAGGTGTGACTTGGATGAAATCGTTGAGTTGCATGTTGTAGTAAATTTCAGCCGTCCATTGCTCTGTATTACCACTTATTGCTTTCGCATCAGCTGCAAAAGAATCACCATTCACTTCTGCCCAATTAAGTGCCACGCCTAAATTGTTGGTTGGTTTTCCTAATCCAAAGTAACCCATACCAACAGAGATTGATTTATCGTAAAGGGCAACATCACCTTCTGAGAAACCACCTCGCACAAACGGCATAACTTGCGGCGTGATAAACTGACTCCATGAGAAATTGACACCTGAGCCACCTTCAGTTGCAAGGCTATTACTGTGGCGAGTATCGTCACCAAAATCCCAGAACGTCACATGGAAGTTGTCTGTATAAATCAGGTCTTGTGAAGCCGTCCAACCTAATTCAAGTGTTGTAAAGTAAGACGCATCACTACCAAAAGCGCTATCAAAGCCATCAAAAATATCATCTGACTGACCATTTGCATCAGCGATACCACCGACCACATAAAAGTTTTCGCCTAGCATATGACCGGCAGAAAGGGCCAATACACCGTCATCCGGTAAGCCCATCGCACCTGAGCCTGTCGAGAATACCAAGTTAGTAAAACCAGACCACGGGCTTGCTAGAGCGTAAACATCCGCATAGTTCGTTACATCCTGCCAACCGACAATAATGGTGCCTTTGCCATCATTGATTTTTTGCTTCCAATTTAAGTCCGTAACACGAAACCCTTGGTCGCTGTATGCCGGACCAATTGCACCGACATAGCCAAGCGGGCCGAATGAATAGTCTTTTGGCGGAGTATCACCATAGGCATGCCTATGTTCCACCTTCCAAACTAAGCTACCTGAGTTCTGTGTGCCGTTTCCTAATAGATGCCATGAACCGTATAATCGTGCCACACCCGACGATGCATCAACGCTATCGCCGCCAACCCCATCCCCAGAGGTCAGCCCCAAAGCAAAGTAATCTGCACCAAATGTAAAACCATCTTCAGCTAATGAATCCCTCCAAGATTTCTTTTGTGCTTTCTGCTCTGCAATTGTATTTTCAACAGAATCTGGGCCTTCAAAGTTAGCGCCGTAAACAACGCCGCTCATTGGGCTAGCCGCCATCACAATAGCCATACTTACTTTAGAGAATCTTGAGTTCATCATGTCACCAGTACTTTTTAAGTTAGTTTTATTTTATTCATTACTCACATTGAAAATTGTCATTTGATGACAACCATTAATTTTCTTTTTCATAATAGTCTTCAATCATCGAAGCTTTCATTTCATAACCCATGGTGAGGTTACTTTTACCATCGACTAGGAAGACCTCTTCAGTCACTTTGTTGGAGCTAAAGTCACCTTCTACCCACACTGGATACTGAACGTTCTGTACCTGAAAGCCTTCAGGGAAAGACACGCGCACAATCTGGTTTGCAGGTGGTGGCGGCATGTGGATACACGCACCCGCCACAGGCACTAACAGAAACTCTGTTGCTGTCATTCCCTCTGAGAACTCCAGTGGAACGATGAAACCGGGAACTCGTACTTTCTTGCCATCAAACTCTGTCGTGATAGCTTCGGCGTTTGCTTTCATGGTTTGCATGTATTCGTCACGCAGTGCGATCATTTCGTCTGCGTCCACGCCCTGCTCTTTTAGCGTTTGTTTGAATAATAGAACCTGTTGTTGAGCTTGCTCTTCCTCTGATGCACTCATTGCTATCACACCTTGTAATAGACGCATTTGTTGATCGGTGAGATCCGGCATTTCTACTTTCATTTCGTGAGACTCTGAGTTCAGATCTTGCCACTCAAGATTCATCGCAGTTTCAGCAAAAGTAGGAAAAGCAACGGCCGTCAGTGATACCACCGACAGAATAAGAGAAAGCATTTTTTGCATAAGGAACACCTTGAATAGAGGTGACCTACCCAAATAGATCACCCATTAAAGCTTAATTTTTAACTAAATTGTCGAACTGAGTTACAGCGTGTTTTTGTAGACTTTGCCATCTTTCATGATGACTTTAATGGTGTCGATTTCAGGGCTGCGCGGCTCTGCATCAAACCATTTTTCGTTTGCCCCAATCACTGACAAGTCTTCAAGTGGGTTGCCTTCAACAATAATGATATCGGCGTATGCGCCCGCTTCAATCACGCCTAACTTACCCTCTGGGTATGGGTCCATCACGCCAGATAACTTAACGATCTCACCGTTTACCGATGTCATCCCTTTCAAAGTGAAGAAGTTGCCTAACTCTTTACCCGCAAGGAAGATCGTGTGGTCGGTTTGTTTGATACAAGAAACCACGTCACCAACACAGTCTGTGTGGAAACCCCATTTAGGTTGGTACTTGTTGACGTTCGATATGTAGTCTTTGAATGCTTTGGTTGCCGACTCCGCTTTACGCTTAGAGGCAGGGTTCGAGTTGATCGCTTCGATCTGCGTCAGGTAAGGTGAAAACGCGGTCATGTTAGTTGTGATGTAAGCGTCTTTATCTTCCATCTTGTCAGCGATATCGCCATCGAACATGAAACCGTGTTCGATTGTTTTAACACCCGCATCCAAGTTACGCATGATCGCTTTTTTACTGTAGGCGTGCGACATCACGTAAGAGCCATACGCATCAGCAATTTCCACGGCAGCTTCAATTTCTTCCGCAGACATCGCATTCAGCTGCCAAGGGTCAAATGTTGAAGCCACACCACCCGAAGACATGATCTTAATTTGAGTATTGCCTTGCTTGAAGTTTTGACGAGCAGCGGCTTTGATTTCTGTAATACCATCGGCATTAAAGCTCACGCTATTTCGAGCCATACTGGTCGATGAACCAAAGAAGTGTTGGTTAGCCGTGGTTAGGTTACTGAAATCGGCATGCGAACCCGTCGGGCCAATAAATGCGCCTGATGTGTAAAGTCGTGGGCCCGGCAACATGCCAGAATCGATTGTTTTACGTAAGCCAGTATTCAAGCCACCAGCATCACGCCACGTGGTGAAACCTGATTGAAACGCGGCGTTCGCGTTCACTGTTGCTCGAGCAGCCAGTTCTTCAATCGTACGGTTGTTTTCGTGGTCACTTAGATTACCGCCATTCAGCAACAAGTGACCATGGCCTTCGATTAAACCCGGCATTAACGTTTTGCCTTCGCCGTCAATCACTACAGCATCACCAGCCTCTATCGGGCTTGCAGAGATTTGTTTGATAAGATTATCTTCGACTAATACATGATGGTCTTCGTACAATTTGTTTTCAGTACCATTGAATACATCGACGTTAGTAAATAGCGTTGATGCAGCATTTGCAGAAAGAGCAAATGAACACGAAAGAGCAACAACAGAGAGTTTTAAGCCTGCATTTTTCATTTATACACCTTGATTCCGTTTATGAGTGGAGTCCACTTCCCATAACGATTCCGTAACTACTAATGAGTGTCATGAGGTTTCAAAGGTGTTTTTGTCAGCCGCGATAATCACAAAAATCTAATCAAAATTCCGGGAAAAAATCGAGGCAAAAACAACTCATCAACATTCAATAACTTAGTAGTGATACTGCCAGTGTTCAAGGTTGATAAATGGCCATTTGGTGACAATAAATAATTATGCGTTCAGGCTCCGGTTTCTGCTTACTGGCTGGAGTTTTTACTTACTGGCTAGAGTTTCGCTGCGGAGCTGTTATTGCCGAAGCTCTTACTGGTAGCTTTGTACTGCTGCTTACCGAGGTTAGCTGTGCTCTTTTCGATACTGTCTTGGCGTCATGTTCATCTGTCGTTTAAAGGCTCGGGTAAAGTGGGAAGAATCGGAATAGCCCATTTTCGCACCTACTTGCGTGATCGATAGATCTGACTGCTTAAGCAATTCTAAAACCTGCTCAAGAACCATCTCTTCAATCAAGGTTTTGTAGACCACCCCTTCACTTTCCAACCGACGCTGGATTGTTCTGATATGAATATTCAGAATCTCAGAAGCTAAGCTAATTGGGAGTTTCCCCATCGTGAGATAAGGTTTAATAACAAGCTTAAAAGCGCTCAAGAATGAGCTAGGTAAAGGCTTAGTGAGATCTGATACTTGAGCAATTTTGGGTAAAATAATCGGTGCAAGCATGATGTCTTCAGGGATCTCAAAGGCAGTGACCGGTCTATGCGTATAAAACTGAGCACTGCCCATTTGTGGTAGAGATTGAAAACATTCGAGATCGCCATTTTGAATTCCGACCTCAGACGGCTTCCAACGACCTTGTGTTAATACTGAAAGTAGCTCGTTGATGAAAATAACAGAGAACAGTTCAGCGAACTTAAACCACGGTGCGTTAGTAAACGGCTTCTCGCGAACCAACCACCACTTGCCTCCGGATTGCCTGGTATAGACATTCGCACCATTGGATACGAGCTTCAATTGCTCACCAAATTGGTCTAGCGCGTTTTTCAATGAATCCTGCTGGCTTAGCTTAGCCACAAACCTTGGCACATAGGTTTGCTTGCAAAAACTCCACATAAACAGCGAAAACTCTTCTCTCGACGCAGATTCCCCCATAATCTTGACCACGTTCTTAACCGTTGTCTCAGGGAGATAATCGTAATGGTCATTACTGGTGAGAATATCATTAGGGATTTGGGCACTGCGTAGTAAGGTGTAGATTTCACCATCAATATGTTTGAACAGTTCCGCGAACAATTCGACTTCTTTCTTATCGACAACTGTCATTATCTGAGGGGTATTTGGCATCCTTTCCCTTATCTATTCGTTCACGAACTCAAATTATCACCTTTTTTAAGATAGCAGAACAAACGCCGCGTTACCTAGACCTACTAACCGGATGTCTCCGTCAAAATAACTAATAAACAAACGGTTAGTAGCCAAACTCGTGTTTACTGACTTG
Organism: Vibrio sp. 10N.247.311.12; assembly: GCF_041467515.1. Classification (NCBI taxonomy): domain Bacteria; kingdom Pseudomonadati; phylum Pseudomonadota; class Gammaproteobacteria; order Vibrionales; family Vibrionaceae; genus Vibrio; species Vibrio sp. 10N.247.311.12. The sequence goes on along the minus strand of NZ_JBFSUV010000009.1, from coordinate 99,729 downwards.
GTAGATTACTGAACGGCTAAGTCCGCTCTGCGTACCCAGAATGCTCGAACATGGTCATAAATCAGATTAAACACAAACGCGTAAATGGTAATAAAAATGGTCACGCCGATGTCCATCAAAAATGCTTGCCATAACCCCACGTTAAGTAAGTATGCCATCACAGGGATCGTCGCGATCAACAAGCCAGCCTCAAATAGCACGACATGAAAAACACGTAATTTGAGCGAACGCTTTGATTTTTCACCCGTGAAATAACGATCAAAAATACGGTTAAAACAGTAGTTCCAAATCATCGCGATAGTCGCAACAACTATCATGGTTCCTGATAAGGCATTCACATCGTGATCAGTAAATATCGCTAAACCTATAATTGACAGTGTGACGGCCAATACTTCAAACAACACCGAGTGGAAAACTCTCTCTAACGTACTCATACATTCCTATAGCAATTTATAACATGGTGGACTTACCGAAATTATGTCACCGAAAACAATAAGAGAAAGTTAACAGCCATCACGTTTAGTGATAGCTTAAGTATAAGTACCCCATTTTGTATTGAGCGAGAGATAACATGTACAGTTTTGAGCAACTAAAAGTCTTCGTCACGGTGTGTGAAAGTGGCTCTTTCTCTGCCGCCGCTCGCAAACTGAAACGCGCTCAGTCTGGGGTAAGCCAATCGATAGCCAACCTCGAAATTGCCATTGACCAAGAGCTGTTTAACCGAGAGAAAAACATCCCCGTTTTAACCAGCAAAGGTAAAGCGTTATTGCCTGTGGCTAAGTCCATTCTTGACCAGCAAAAGTACTTCGATCAAAAAGTAGAATCGCTGACCCAAGAAGATGAGCACGAACTGATCATTGCGGTTGATGAAAGCATCATAGATAAGAACTTTATTAAGATAATCAGCTCACTCGCCGATCAATTTCCAATCACACACTTCGATATCATTACCACCTCAACCTTTGATGTTGAAGACCTAGTAAGACGCGGAAAAGCACAGATTGGCATCATCTATGCGGATGGTGAACTTAAAGTGGATATGGACTTCTTCTTACTGGGCCAAGCGCGTTTCCTAACCGTTAGCTCTGCCACTCACGAACTCAGCCAAATGTCGGTAGTACAAGACTCAGACCTCAAGCGCTATCGCCAATGTGTGCATCGCAGCTCAAAGCAGCGCGAACTGTGGTTCACCTATGGTATTAGCTCGATGCGTTGGTATGCGAACAACCACAAGAACATTGTTGATCTCGTTGAACAAAACGTGGGTTGGGCAAATGTGCCCGAGATGATGGTGATGGAAGGCATTCAAAAAGGCGATATTGTGGCGTTACCTGTCTCACACGAGCATGGTGGTTGGATTACTCCAGTAGGTTGTTTAGTTTCTCGCAGCCACATCAATGGCCCAGTTCTCACCAGCCTTATTGAGCAGCTTAAGGGGCACTCACTGCAGTACAATCAATGGCAGGCTAACTAACCTCCCCTGTTCTTCACTCATCGTCAATTCATAGATTCAATATCGGCATGGAACACACCACCGCTACCCCATTTTCACTTTTATTGCTGATAAAGATCTTTATCGTTTAGACAAAACACCCTAGTTGATGTCCCAAAGTGACATAACTACTATGCGATCCCAACGGGTTTGTCTTTTCAAACGAATATCGACAGACCCAAATCGCTCTTTAACACCACTGACCCAACTTCAAATCTCCCAGATAAGCGCTCAGCCTTGCTGTTGCTTATGTCGGTTTCAAATAGATCACTTTTTGAATTTAATTCGCCCCAGTTTATGAGTGCTCTTCGAGTGCTTTTTTATATCTAAATGAACCTTTTGGAAAATTTGTCGTGAACGTTTTAAGAAACATTTGCCCTGAGAAAATGGGTAAAGAGCGTAACAAACGAGAGTATGATTTACGCGTACTTAATTGTGTCAGTGAAAGTGAATATGAATCGCGTATGGCGGTTTGGAACAGCCTAGCGTTAACTGCTACTCCGTCTGCGTCGGAAACAAAAGGCTTCATCGATGAGTCTTTCAACAAGCTTCAACAAGACCTGAAAGAAGCTAGCCGTGAGTTGTCGATTAACTACACAGACTTTATTGCGATGGCGCATGAAGAGATCAACTACATTAAGGTGTTTGTTGCTGATAAAACCTCGCAATACGGTTGGTATGCTGCCATCGCTCTGATGATTATCGGCACGGTTGCTCTTTGTATTCAGTAAGATAGGCACGTATTTTATTGGCTACTACTGCGAGTACTTTAATGCGCTCTAACTAGAAAACAAATGACTCATTTCATTTGTTTTCTAGCTTCTCTACACTCACTCTCCCATTAGAGATAGCAAATCCTGCGTCGCTTGTTTTGGGCTTTCAGCGTGACATATCGCTGAGACCAAGGCTAATCCATGAATACCTGTGTTAACCAACTGCGGAATGTTCGACTCGTTGATTCCACCGATACCCACAATCGGAAGCTTGGTCGTTTCTAACGCCATTTGAATACCTTCGTAACCCCAGTGTTTCTTGAGGTTTGTCTTGGTCGGTGTCGCAAACAGCGCACTAAGGCCAATGTAATCGATCGGCAAACTATCTGCTTCTTGTAGCTGCTGTTCAGTTTCAATTGATAACCCAAGAATCTTATCCGGACCAATCAACTGACGTGCTAACTCCGCAGGCATATCCGATTGCCCCAGATGCAAACCATCGGCATCAACGGCTAATGCCACATCGACTCGATCATTAATGATCAGCGGCACACCTGAGCCAGCCAGAATCGACTTAACCGCTTGTGCTCGTTCAATGAAGGCTCTTACGTCCCCATGTTTTTCTCTTACTTGAACCATAGTGACGCCACCAGCAACCGCTTGTTCAACCACGAATTTAAGCGTTTCTAGATCTTGTTGGTCGTCAGTCACCAGATAAAGTTTATAAGGGTTCATCGCGTACCTTTGAAGTCGATTTCTAAAATTGGTTTTCTACCATTTTACCGACAAATCACATCCTATGCATGGAAGTTAGCACTTAATTCCTTAAGTTAGGCGGTTGAATTCAAATACGCAACTCGTTGAAAGCATGTCGAAAAACCCGATTTTTCTAACAAAAGCGTTACTTATTACACAAACTATTCGCTTTAGCATGCCCAGAATGCTGTTTTATGAAATACTCCCCTATGAAGGAATCAGGTAAATATAGGGATAGTTATGCGCCACCTTTCTATAGCGCTCAAGATCAAGCTGGGTTATGCCATCTGCTTGCTCTTTTTCGTCATTTCAGGCCTTGTGAGTTACAAAGGTATTCAAACCTTGTCGAACGGCTTTAGCCAGTACAGTGAACTCAGCCACAAGGCGACATTGTCAGGCAACATTCAAGTGCACTTTCTTCAGATGCGTTTAGCTTCTGAACGTTACTTAGAGTCATTGGATGATCAATACGAAGCGAATTATCAATCGAGCAAACTTGCGATTGATGAACTGCTGAACAACTTAATCCAAACCACCACCAATACTGATAGCTTGTCGAGCCTGCAATTAGTGCAAGACAGCGTTGCAGCTTTTGATGCGGCTTATGGATCAATGAAACAGAGCCAACTGCTCATTGACCAACTGGTCAACGTTGAGATGGTCACACGAGAAACTAACGCACTAAAAGCCGCGCAGAGCTTGTTGTATGAGTCTTACAACAACAACGATCCAAACGCGAGCTTATACGCAGGCATGTTGATGGAGAACTTCCTCGCAGCCAAGATCACAGTGCTGAGTTACTCAAACAACAACGACCTCAAAACCTATGAAGCTGGTAAAGACATTTTTGAATATGCTCTGCCAGGTATAGAAGGCGATATTGAATCTCTTAAATCATCTCCTTATCAAAGTGAATTGATTGAAGATTTCTCTAACCAACGGGAAGCGTACGCGAAAGGCTTTGAGCAAGTTCATCAACAGATGATTGAGAACACGCAAAGAACCGCTACCCTCGCCTCTATTGGTGACAGCTTAGCGATTTCGGTAGCTGATGCTCAGAGCATTCTAGAACAACAGAAACAAGCATTAACACCAGAACTGCAAGCCAGCGAAAAGCGCTCGATTCAAATCATCATATTGCTGACGGGTGTGGCTTTAGTTATTGGCATGACGAGCGCCGTGTTGGTGACTCGCTCTATTACTAAAGGCATCGCACAAGTTAAACAGATCACCAACGAGCTTTCTCAGGGCAACCTGAATGTGGAAGTGAACATTGAGAGCAAAAATGAGATTGGCGAACTGCTGACTAATATGGAGATCACCATTGAATCTCTGCGCGATATTGTTGGCCAAGTGAACCGTTCTAGCGTGCGTATTGGTGAGATGTCGGAGTCACTCAATCAAGTGACCAATAACAGCTCGACCAACGCAACACAATTGAATAGCGAGATGATAAATATCTCTTCTGCCGTTGATCAATTGGCTTCCAGCACATCAGAAATTGCTGCAAGTGCTAACCACGCGTCTCAAGTTGCTAACCAAGCAACCGAGAATGTGGCGATGGGACTCAAAGAAGTAGACAAAACACTGCATGAAATTGGCAGCGCCGATGAAAGCATGCAGGTCAGCAGCCAGAAAGTGACTGACCTACACAAAGAGTCGATGAACATTGGTGCCATTCTTGAAGTAATCAAAGGCGTTTCTGAGCAAACTAACCTATTGGCATTGAACGCTGCCATTGAAGCCGCTCGTGCGGGTGAACAAGGTCGTGGATTTGCCGTGGTAGCCGATGAAGTGAGAACGCTCGCTAAACGAACTCAAGACTCAGCAAGCCAAATTGATGAACTCATTACCTCGCTACAACGTGGCGCTAAAGATGCGTTAGAGTCGATCAAAGAGAGTCACAGCACGGTTTCAGATGCTTCGACTCAGGCGCAACAAGCTTCTCAGAACTTGCATGTGATTAATCAACACATCCAAGATCTGAACCAAGCCAACAGCCAAATCGCGGTGTCGGTTGATGAGCAGGATCGTCTTACCAAATCACTGGGTGAAAACGCGCAAGGTGCAAACACTATTGCTCAAAGCAACCAAGAGTCGGTAAGCAGCATTTCAGGTGCTGCGAGCGACTTAACCGAGGTTGCTCATCACCTAGAGAGCCAAGTTAACCGATTTAGAACCTAGCCAGCCAGTCTATACACAGCTGACACAGTTCCAAACCAGTAATAAAAAGCCCCCTACACATAAGTGTCGGGGGCTTTTTTAAGTTAATCTAACTCTAACTTGTGGCTTAGAGTTAGATTAGCCCTACTGAATCTTCAAGCGTTGAATCAGAGTCTCTTCGTCTAACTGATACAACTCATCAAGCAAGTTAATTTGCAAGCTACCTGGGCCGCGAGAGTTTTCAGCCGCGATTTCACCAACCACGCCTAATACCGCTGCTGCAGCTAAACCACTATCATCACCAACAGCCGTGAAAGCACCCGTCAATGCAGTTAAAGTACACCCCATACCCGTCACATACGGCATCATTTGGTGTCCATTGTTTAACGTCACCACGCTGTCTTTGGTGACAACGTAATCTGTCTCACCAGATATCACCACATTTGCACCGTATTCAGCCACTAAGCACTGTGCAGCACCTAACGCAGCATCACTGCTATCAAGCGCATCAACGCCTTTGCTCTGCGCTTGTTCGCCCGCTAACGCGATAATCTCAGACGCGTTACCACGAATGATCAACTTATCGGCTAAGCGTGCAATTTCACGAGAAGTCTCGGTACGCAACGTACTTGCCCCACAACCCACAGGGTCAAGAACCACAACCTTGTTGTTCGCGTTCGCTTGCTCAACAGCAAAACACATTCTTGGCGTCCAAACACTGTCGAGCGTGCCGATGTTAATCACCAAAGCACCAGAGAAAGACATCATCTCTGCCAGTTCTTGTTGCGAGTGCGCCATAATAGGCGAAGCGCCAATCGCCAATAACGCGTTGGCCGTGTTGTTCATCACTACATAGTTAGTGATGTTCACAACCAGTGGTTTTTGCTCTCGTACTGCGCGTAGCGATTGAATAATTTGTTCAGTAAGCATGGGTAAATCCTTATTCGTGAAAGTCGCTTTTAAGCCGCTGTTGAATCATCAAGAGCGTTCAGCCCTTGCTGCCAAAAAGCCACTTCCATACGCGTTGCGGTTTTGAAGATATGAACGATGTTCTGACCGCGTTCGCTGTTGATATCAATTTCAGCAAGCAACTGATTGAAGTATTCCGCGCCCGTTGCTACGCCAGATTGGAACTCTTCACTGCCATACAGTTGCAGCCAGCTTGCGTATGGGTTGCCTTCCAAAACAGTATCACTGCTTTCTAACAGCGCTTTACCAATCACGGCATAACCGATTGAACACGGAGCCAGTGCCGCATATAAGTCGACAAGATCACCCGTCATACCCGCATCTAGAACGTAGCGCGTGTAGGCAACAGTGCCGAAATCTTCAGGTTCGTTTTCTAAATCCGATTCGGTTAAACCCCACTGACCACAGTAAGTCACATGGTGAGAGATTTCAGAATCTAGCAACGCATGAACACTTGGCAGTGCACGACGCATATCAGCCAAGGTTTTAGCCTTGTAAATTGCCAATGCATAAGCGCGGGCATACTGCTTTAAAAACAGAAAATCTTGCTTCAAGTAATGCAGAAAACACGGCTGAGCGAGTGTGCCGTTTGCCAGCGTTTTAACAAAATCATGCTCGGTGTAGTCTTGCCAATCTTGTTGACAGGCTTGGATTAAGTCTTGGTATTTCATGAGATTCCTTAGTCAAAAGTCGGTACGTAGTCAGCGGCTTTCGGTAGTGATTTGATAATGCCTTTGTCAAACATGAACTGTGCGTAATCGTCGTAACGCTTCATATCTACAGCAGAAGGACGAAGTGCAAAACGAGTCAGCGTGTCGTTCCATGCGCGTTGGTTAAGCTCGTTATTCAACGTATCTGGTGAATACGCCACAAACTCACTCCATGACTCTTGGGGGTGGTTCACAATGTAAGTCGTTGCTTGTTCCAATGCTTTGTTGAACGCTTTGATCGCTTCATCATCGTGTTTCTTTGCGTTCGCAACAAAGATAAGCTCGTCGTAAGCGGGCACACCGTGCTCTTCAGGGAAGAATGCCTTAGCTTTAAAACCTTCAAGTGCTAACTGGTTGGTTTCGAAGTTCCGTAAGCCACCCCAGATTGCGTCTACCTTGCCCGATGCCAATGAAGATGAAAGTGCCCAACCGACATTGATGGTTTGCACATCTGTAAATGCAACATTTTCTTGCGCTAACATAGTGCCGATAGTCGCTTCTTCGTTACCCGCAATCGCAATACCGATCTTCTTGCCTTTCAGATCCGCTAGCGAATCGTTCTTGCCGTTATCCAGTACCATTAGTGTGTTCAGTGGCGTCGCGATAAGGGTTGATGCACGAACTAAAGGAAGACCCGCTGCCACATCCATGGTTAAACTTGGTTGGTAAGTTACCGCTAAATCGACCTTACCTGCCGCGACCAATTTTGCTGGCGTGCTTGGGTCTGCTGGTTCTTGGATTTCAACCTCTAAGCCTTGGTCAGCAAAGTAACCACGCTCTTGAGCAATCACAATCGGGCCGTGGTTCGGGTTTACAAACCAATCCAACATCAATGTCAGTTTCTTTTGTTCAGAGTCCGCTAGAGCATGACCTGAAACTAACGAAGCAAGCAGTGCCACTGCACCTATCAATTTTGTATTTTTCACGGTTAACCTTTCCTTTTGAATATTATTCTTATGTTGAGCGAAGCCATCATTGGTTTTCCCAAGGGATAGCTTTTTTGAGTAATTTATCTGTAACGAAGTAGAGCGAGATAGACAGCACCGCCAAGATGAACAAGGCAGCAAACATCTCATCAATGATCATGCGCGCGTTGGCCTGCAGCATTAGGTAACCTAACCCTTCACTCGAACCCACCCACTCCCCGACGACCGCGCCAATTGGGGCAATAACCACAGCCACACGAATGCCAGACGCTAATGTTGGCAGCGCAGCAGGCAGTTGGATATAACGCAGCAATTGCCATTTCGATGCACCCATCGTTTTGGCAAGATCGAGATAGCCTGTCGGAGTATTACGTAAGCCGTCGTAACAACAAGTGGTTACTGGGAAGAAGATAATGATCGCCGCCATCACCACTTTTGAGGCGATGCCGTAACCAAGCCACAGCATCAATACTGGAGCAATCGCAAACACAGGGATCGCTTGACTAGCGATTAAGATAGGTAACAGCCAGCGTTTTAGTGGTTCGAACATCAACATCTGCAGGGCGAAAAATAGCCCCATCGACAAACCGAGTAACAAGCCAAGTAAGATCTCTTGCGCAGTCACCCAAGTGTGTTTGAGTAACACATCGTAGCGTTCGAATAGTTTAATAAAGACTTCTGCAGGCTCTGGCAGAATGAAGCTCGGCATCTCGAAGACAACCACAACTAACTGCCATAAACCGAGAATCACAGCACTGCTGATAACCAAACGCATAACGGGATTCATCTGACGAGGACGTGTAGTTGTGATCTGTGTGTTAGTTGAACGAGCCACAGCTTCGCTCCGCGTTAGATCATTCATAGTCACGCTCCAGCTGATCTAAGATCGCTTGTTGTAACTCAGCACATTCACCATCTAACACTCTTGGTGTGGCAGTGAGAGGCACAGATAAAGACTGAGCGTTCGCCGGTGTGCCTTGCAACACATACAAATTGTCCGCCAAACGCACCGCTTCTTGTGGATCATGGGTGATCAACACAACGGTTTTATCTCTCAACAGCTCACACGCTAAGCTCTGTAGTTTGTGTCTCGTTACCGCATCCAGCGCAGAGAACGGCTCATCCATCAGCACCACTGGCTTGTCTTGCATTAAAGTTCGAGCCAAAGCGACACGTTGACGCATACCACCAGACAACTGATCCGGCATCGCATTCGCATAATCAGCCAAACCAACCGCAGCGAGCAACTCGAGTGCTTGATTGGTTTGCAGTGCTTTGTCAGAAGCTGAATTTTGAAAACAATGACTCAGACATACATTGTCGATAACCGACAGCCATGGCAGTAACAAATCCTGCTGCGCCATGTAAGCGATGCGATCCGTTAAAGGCAATTCATCAGAGGTTGTCAATGTTCCCTGCCACTCCACCTTGTCGTCCAACAAGCCTGCCAGATAACGCAATACCGTGGTTTTCCCGCAGCCACTTCGACCTAGCAATACCGTCCACTTACCTGCGTTTAAGCTAAGCGACAATCCCGATAAGGTTGCGTGCTCACTGTCGTTATAACGTAAAGAGGCATTGCTGAGCTGAACACCCACCGTATTAACGGACATTCCCGTGCCCAGCGAAGAAGTGATTTACGGGCCCATGACCTTGGCCGACTTGCAACTCATCAGCATGAGCAATCGCGCGCGAAATGTATTGTTTGCCTAGCTCAACAGCCTCTGACAGCGTGTTGCCTTGCGCTAAGAAAGAAGCAATAGCAGATGAAAGCGTACAACCCGTACCGTGGGTGTTTTTGGTAGGAAAACGCTTCGCACTAATCAAAGCAGACGTGGTTGGCAGAATCAGTAAATCGTTACTGTTTTCATCTTTCTCCAAGTGACCGCCTTTTAGCAGGACTGCTTTAGCACCTAAAGCACGCAGGTCTTCAATCATATCCTGCATTTCGGCTTCGCTTTCAGGCACAGCTTTGCCCGTTAGTGCTGCGCCTTCCGGCAAGTTAGGCGTAATGATGTCTGCGAGCGGAATCAGTTCTTGTTTTAGCGTGGTGATCGCCGAGTTTTCTAAAAGAAGGTCGCCACTTGTCGCCACCATGACAGGGTCAATCACTAGGTGTTTAGGTTGGTATTGTTTGATTTTGTCCGCGACGACTTTGATGATTTGCGAATCCGCCAACATGCCGACTTTTACCGCCACGATATTCAAATCGGTAAACACTGCATCTAACTGACTAGCGACATGCTCTAGTGGGATTGGAAATATAGCGGACACGCCTTGGGTGTTCTGAGATGTAATCGCGGTAATTACCGAACAAGCGAAGCTACCCGTTGCAGACATGGCTTTAATATCAGCTTGAATGCCCGCGCCACCACCACTGTCAGAACCCGCAATGGTCAAAACAATCGGAGTATTGATCGAAGAAGATTGGTTTTCTGGTGTTTGAGTGCTGTTAGGTGATACTTGAGAATTGGAATGCTGTGTCATGGTCGCTCCTACTGTCTAAAAGACGTAAGAGAACCGAACTTTGGCCGCAAAGAGAGTGTGGAGGTGAAAGCAATGAGAGATCATTGTTGAACCACGTAGGCAAAGTAATCATAGTTCCCTACGCCAGTGTTAACTGAATCAGGTTCAACGGGTCTCGAATAACGATCTCAGCAAACACCAACTAAGGTATATGCCCCCCGACTATTGATAACGATAGTAACAGCACTCTCGCAACTGAGATACTCATTTTATTCAATTATAAGAATCACGCATGAATTTAATTCAATTAATCCCGTTTTAACTAATACTTATAATGGCTTTTTAGTTGGCTGAGATTGGATGAATAAACACATCACTATCAAGAACATACCTAGCCATCCAACCAATGGAATAAGCTCACCCACAATACACACGGCCAACACGGCGGCAACGACTGGCTCAAGTAAGGTAATCAAGTTGGCGCTACTCGCTGTGACATGGCGTAGCCCAAAACTGAAAGCGATATAGCCTAAACATTGAGGAAGTAACACCAAGTAACTCACCACCAATATATTGGTATTCGATGCGAACAAGTTATCCCCCGTAAACCAAAGCGTTGGCAGTAGCAACATCGCTCCTAGCCCAAATATGCTGCCCATCGCTGCTTGCGACTTAATGCCTTCGTCTATCAGAGCTTTTGTCGCCCATGAATAAATGGCGTAACACAACCCAGCAATCAACCCTAATCCAATGCCCAAAAGCTTCAGATCGTCACCAGAATCATTCGCTGATGATGATTCTGAAAATACCAGTAGCCCAATACCAACCACGCCAATGGCAAAGCTCGTTAACCAACGTTTGTTGATATTATTCTTTTTGCTAATAAGACACTCTAAAAGTGCAGAAAAGAAAGGAGCAGTAGCTATCGACACCACTGTGCCCATTGCGACACCCGATAACTTCATCGAAGAGTAAAAAGCCAGAGGATAGATCGCCAAAGCCAGCGCACTCGCCGCTAACAACTTTTTGTTGAGCAAAAGCTTATCAAGTGAAGATAAGATCTTTCGATACGCCAAGACTGCTTGCATTAAGCCGCCGACGCCCATTGAAAAAGCACCAATCGCTAATGGGCTGAGATCAGGCGCAAAGCTTGCGGCGGTGCCTGTCGTGCCCCATAAAACAGAAGCAAACACGATGGCTAAAGTGCCCGTTTGGAATTCGTTAACGCGATTGATGGCAAGATTCATTTCTATTACCTAGTCTATTTTCATTTCTGAAATAGATAATAGTGAACATATACTAAGTTGAGTTTGCCAAAAGGACGCTATTCTTGTTTTGGAAGACTCTCTTTCATCGAGCCCAAAAACGCCCTTGGAGACATGCCAAAGTGCTGAGAGAAGCGTCGACTGAATGCAGACAAGTCACTATAACCCACATTTTCTGCGACCAATTGAACGGGTAAATCGGTATGGCTAAGCAAGGCTTGAGCTTTCTCCATACGATAGCGAGTGATGTACTTAAGCGCACTGATTCCAATGCACTCTTTAAAGCGCTTCTTAAATTGAGTGGGGCTCAAGCAAGCCGTTTCTGCAAGCTGAGAAATAGAGAGAGGCTGGGCGTAATTATCCGCAATGAGCCTTTGGACCGCTCGAATACGAGGGTCGATGCTCTTGCTGACTTTTTGTTGCTCTAATAACAGTGAAAACACATCCAAGATGGATGATTCAATGCCACTGTCCACTTGGTATTCCAACTGCTTTTCAACAAACAGCAAGAAGCTCATTAAGGGTGGCGTGATAGTAAACACCGAGAGCTCATGCTCTAACAAGTGCTGCGGTAACTCTGCCATATCTGCGACAATAAACCGCGCTGCTTCATCCGCCTTAAACGCATGCGCTGTGGTTACCGGAATCACCACGCATTCGCCCACGGCCACCTTGCCGACATATCCCACCATTTCAATACTAATACTCCCTTGAATAGGCAGCACGAGTTGATGGTAGCCATCATGGGCATGAGTATTAAATTGCTTGGTGTAAGATCGAATGCTTAGGCTAGATTTCATGAGCAACGCCGGAATTCAGTTTATTGAAACATGAGTGTTAAAAAGAAATTACATGATTTAAGCGAGGGAGTCACATCGGACTAGTATTTTTGTCGTATCTCTTTCTAGCCTTTCTAAGTCGGATCAAAAAAGCCGTTTAAGTATTGATACTCAAACGGCTTTTTACTCAAGTCTAATTCGCAATCTCAAGAACAGTTAACCGAATCGGCTATCACTTCCTAACAAAATCGCTCATTCAGACTCTATTATTTTTGAAGTTGCTCTTTAGCGGCTTCAACCTTAGAAAAATCTAGGCCAAGCTCTTCAACTGCTTCTTTGATTAGCGCAGGGTTTTGCATTACCTGGCCCATCAGCATTTGAAGTTTATCTTGTGGTAAGCCAAGTTGGCTGATCGTCGCCATTGCTGCAAGAGGGTTCTCGGTCAACGTCTTGAATAGCTCGCTGATCTGCTCGTCGCTAATATTGTTCTCTTTCAACATTGCTAAAATCGGGTTCATTTTTTTGCCTTTGAAACACTAAATTAAGTAGGAGCACAGCATACCATCTAGCTGTGCTCGATTGTACTAGCAACTTATACTTTGCCTACTGTGAAGTAACCCTAAGCCTAGCGAGACTCTAATGGGTAAGAGCGGTAGCTCCACATACCATAGGTTCTAAGCGCATCTCGGTAGATACCTAGTAGCTCACCATCACTCGCCTTCTTAAGATCTGCGAGTGGCTTGTCTGGGTAAGAAACCGTATCAAAAGTAATGCCCTGAGGGCCGGTTTGCCAGCTAGCGATTTCAAACAGAGTTTGACCACGACGAACATGGCTTGCCGAGCTAATAATGGTCGCGTGCTTAATATCATGGCGAGCAAGTGCGTAGCTACTGAATAAGGCATTGCCTACCGTGCTGGTCGCGTAATTCTCTTCGATGATGCGATCTTTGCTTACCCCTTTCTCGATAAGCCAATCCGCCATTAACTTACCTTCAGTCTTGTGGTTCTTGGGCACGCCACCCGTTAACACGATCATCGCATCTGAGTTCGCCTTAGCCATCGCCAATGTTGTCTCAAGACGCTCAATCAAAATTTGATGCATAGAGCCGTCTGGATTAAGCGCATAGCCCAAAGTGACAATCGCGCCATGATGATCAAGCAAGCCTTTATCCGCAGACTCTTTCAACGGTGTTTCTAACACGCGGTCGACCGTAGCAAAAATGCGTTTGATGTCTTCTGCTTTACCTTTGTTCAGGCTTTCCAGTTTCTCCATGTGCTTATTGGATTCACTTTCATTGCCTTCAAATCGCTGCCAAACCGCAAGGTAAGCATGAAGATCAACATCGTCTGGTGCAACCGTCAGCGCTTGCTCAAACAGCTCAATAGCGCGCTCTGCATTCTTGTTGTAGATCTGAGCGTTCGCTGCCGAGATAAGCAAATCAGTACGGTAAGGTTCTAGTTGGTAAGCTTCTAACAATCGGTTAGTCACAATTTCCATGTTGCTTGGCATTTTAGCCGTAAAGCCCGCGTGAGAAATTCTTGCCGGAGACTTAAACGCCTGCAACGCATCAAGAAGTAATTGGTCGACAACTTGTCGCTTAGTCACCAACTGCGCGTAATCCGCAGAAGCCTGTACTGCGCCGTCGTTAGCAGCAAAAGAATAAGGTGTTGCGCCAAAAGCCAGCATGCCACCAAGAGCGAGGGCGATAATGTTCTTTTTCATGAAAAGATCCTGTGTCGTTAAGTGTTCACATCAGATTTGCTCACCAATGTAAGTCCCTAAGATTAAAAAACCGTGAAGCACACCTTAATCTCTAACGTTTATATTCATTTGTTGCATAAGGTGTGGCAGCAGATCACGATTTTGAACTTACCAATAAGCCTGTGCATCCAGATAATTCTGGTTTGAACCAGTGCTCAACGTTTTTGTTGGAATATATGACTGCGGATTTCATACGCCCTATCCCGCCAAAAACCACCCATCACAAATCCGAACTCCGCATAAAGCAACGAATCAAAAAAACCACTTTAAGCTCATTTTTTCAACAACTTAAAATCCAACACACTGAATCGCGCGATTTTACCCCTCGCTCAAATAACGAGGTCTTCAACACATAGAGTTGGAATGCGAGTCAGAAGATCTTCAAATAATTCAAAATCAACCATTGAACGATCGTTCAAGTGGTGCTTTAATAAATGACCAATACAAGGAGTTACCCCATGCTTAAGTTCTATTTTCACCAAACACCAAACCCAATGAAGATCGCTCTGTTTTTGGAAGAGACAGGCCTAGATTTTGAACTTGTTCCTGTCGATACCTTAAAGGGTGAGCAGCATTCACCGGAATATCGTTTAATCAATCCAAATGGCAAAACGCCTGCGATTGAAGATGAAGGACAACGTGTATTCGACTCTAACGCTATCCTTCTGTATCTCTCAGAGAAAACAGGCAAGCTTGGCGGTCAGCCAGAAGACAGAGCTGAACTACTCTCTTGGATGATGTTTATCGCGAGTGGCCTTGGTCCATATTCAGGCCAATCGGTACACTTCCGCCATGCTGCGCCAGCAGGCTTAGATTACGCAGTAAATCGTTATCTACGCGAAGCACAACGTCACTACGAAGTGTTAGAAAAGCACATGGAAGGTCGTGAGTTTTTCGTCGGAAATGAGTACACCATTGTCGATGTTGCTGCATGGGGTTGGATTGATAAAGCACCTTTCGTGCTTGGTGAAGAAGGCCTAGCACCTTACCCGAACTTAAAGCGCTGGTTCGATGCAATCAACGCCCGCCCTGCCGCAATTCGCGCTCGCGAAACTGGTAAAGACGTTCAATTTAAAACCGAACGTGATGAAGAAGCGAAACGAGCACTGTTTCCTTCGAATTATGCGAAGTAGAAAAATTGAGAGTTAATGCTCTACTGAGTGATAGCTAAAACTCAAACATAAAGAGCCGCTAAAAAGCGGCTCTTGATCTTCAAACTATTCGAACTCGTTCAGATTACTCTTTACCGAATACGTTGTTCTCTTGCTCTTGCACACGGATGAAAGTAGTACGCTTAGTTAGCTCTTTAAGCTTTGCTGCACCTACGTATGTACAAGTTGAACGTACACCACCAAGGATGTCAGAAATTGTGTTGTGAACAGAACCACGGAACGGAAGTAAAACAGTTTTACCTTCAGCTGCGCGGTACTTAGCAACACCACCTGAGTGCTTGTCCATAGCCGACTGTGAAGACATTCCATAGAACTTCATGAATTGCTTACCGTCTTGCTCTACAACTTCGCCGCCTGACTCAGAGTGACCTGCTAGCATGCCGCCTAGCATTACGAAGTCAGCACCGCCGCCGAACGCTTTAGATACGTCACCCGCACATGAACAGCCACCGTCACCGATGATCATGCCGCCAAGGCCGTGTGCTGCGTCGCCACACTCGATGATTGCAGAAAGTTGAGGGTAACCTACGCCTGTTTTAACACGTGTAGTACAAACAGAACCAGGGCCGATACCAACCTTAACGATGTCTGCGCCAGCTAGGATTAGCTCTTCAACCATGTCACCCGTTACAACGTTACCAGCAGAGATAACTTTAGTCGGGAATTCAGCACGTACTTTTTGTACATACTCAACTAGGTGCTCTGAGTAGCCGTTAGCGATATCAATACAGATAAATACGAATTCGTCGCTAAGCGCCATGATTTGCTTAGTTTTCTCAAACTCAGCTTCAGAAGTACCTGTTGAAACAAATACGTTGTTCAGCGTTTTCTTGTCTGCTGTTTTTGCGAACTCAGCCCACTGCTCTACTGTGTAGTGCTTGTGTACTGCAGTCATAACACCGTGCTCTGCTAGAGCAGCTGCCATTTCAAAGCTTGCTACCGAATCCATGTTCGCTGCAATTACTGGAGTACCAGACCATTGACGACCGCTATGCTTGAATGTAAAATCGCGGGTTAATTCAACTTGAGAACGGCTTTTAAGGGTAGAACGCTTCGGACGGAAGAGTACATCTTTGAAACCTAACTTAAGTTCTTGTTCGATACGCATGGTGTTTTCCTTGATTCATAAAATTATGTGTCTCTCGCGAAATGCGTCGTAAAACCGTTGGCAGACGAGTTTACTTTTCTTCGGACACAAAAAAACCGGAGCGTTGGCAGACGCTCCGGTTTTCAGCATTATAGGTCGTGATTTAGTAACAGCAAGTCTGATATTTCACTTTTTTTTATGCTATCCTCTCAAAGATTCCATATCCGCTAAAAACCCCTCAGTTACACTTCCCAACTAAATTCTTATTAATTAATAACTTAGCGAACCATTCGCGCAAACGCTGTTGGTTTATTGCGCAATCGTTTTCCTTCATATTTCACGTAATATCGCCCTCATAATGCAAATATGTGAAGAAAGTGCCTCGAAATCACATAAAAACCACACTTTTATCCAACAAAAAAATGCCTTTTTTCTTAAATAAATTCGATTTTTTTCTAATTTTTCTCTGTTTTTGACCAAATTGGCTAATCTCGTGACGTTTCTGTTTTGCGGTCACTTAGAAAAGTAGAGTGAAAAGGACTCAATCTAGAGACCAATATTCACTTGGGTTTGAGAGTCGAGCCCTCGCACTCCATTAAATGAAGCTTTCAAGCTTGGACTTTATAAATCCAATTTCTACTCACCCATAGCATTACGGCTCCAAAAGCACGTTTCGTCGTCGCCCTTTCGTTCATGTAACCTAGAATACTCTGCAAAGCGCTCAAAAAAAGAGGATTGGTTGACGTGAAAAACTGGGGGAAAAGATAAGATTTGAAGAATAAAAAGCAAAAAATGGCTCAGGTAATTAACCTTAGCCATTTTTATTCGCTGATTAGACTGATGCTAATACACACATAGAAAAGTGCTGTTTAGTAAATAGAGCAGTGCTAGTTCTTTTGAGAGACTAACGCTTCTGCGGTCGCATCTTGAATCGACAAGAACAATGAGCTAACTTGCCCTGTTGGAGAGCGCATTGGGTTTAGCGTCACGTTCTGATACATGAAATCGGCTTGTTGAGTTACAGGGCGAACATTGCGGCACTTAAACAGATAAGGCCTTTGTTGCCATGTAATGAAGCTACGGCAGCCTAAATCGTAGACTGGCTTGGTTTTCAGTCTAAACCACTCTTCTGGGATCTCAGGGAACAGTTCAAAGATAGACTTACCGATCGCATCATGCGATTGCTTACCGCTATGGTGCGTCATAAAGCCATTCCAAACTTGTACCTGAAAGTCACGATTAATGACCACCAGCCCCATATCGACGTTTTGAACCATGTCGACCATCCAGTGGAACTGTTCAAATTCAGCAGGAAGATTCAGCATATTAAAACTCCTCCATTAGGTAGGCCAATTTGTTGTCTAGAAGCGGCAAAGACTCATCAACAAACATAAATAGAAGGTCACAACGGATGGACGTGCCGTCGATGTTGTAGCTAACTTCGAACGTCATGGTCTTTTTGAACGAGCCGCTGGTATTTTCAATCACCGAATCAATCGAGATGTGTTGCCCTAGCAGCACAGGAGAGCTCTGGAAGAAACGAACTTCTGATTGCTCCCCTAACCCATTCAAGAAAGAGCCGACTAAGATGTTCGATACATCCATCAGCAGCTCTAGTTCTTCTAGCTGCTCGCTTTCTGTTGGCACCTTCATGAGCTTCTTAAGGTCGCTCACACTGGAATCACTCAACAAAACTAGTGCTTCACCTGCAATGCCTTCTCCACTGAAGCCTTGGCAAACACCTGATACTTGGTCATTGTCGGCTAGATCGCGAAGTGCCATGTGTAATTCACTCACTTCGAAGATGTTGACGTTCGGCAGCGGTAGATGAACAAACACATTAAAGTGACGAGCCAGTGCATCAGCGGCACGGCCTATCGCTACGTTCGCGACTTCCATATAGATATCGCGTCTGCGAAGTATTGGCAGTTCTAAAGCGGTTGGGGTAATGATTTGAGGCTGTTTTGGCGGCTCGACATGCTCACGTAAAATGGCTTTTAGCGCTTCTTTATCGATCGGCTTTTGCAAAAATGCTTTGGCGCCAAGATCCAGCACCTTCTGTTGTGCTTTTGGTTGTATGTCACCAGAAACAACGACAACTGGCGTGGTATCGCCTAAACGTTTCATCTCTTCCAATGTGCCATAGCCGTCTAATTCCGGCATGGTTAGGTCGAGGAACATCAATTTGAATTGGTTTTGAGCGAGCTCTTCAAGTGCATTAAGCCCATGAACAGCAAAAGTTATATCCGCATTTAGAGAACTAGGCAGTGACCGAGCCATCTGCTTCCTTGCTAACGCAGAATCATCACATATAAGAACTGGGAACGACATAAATGCACCACTGACAAATTAGAGCTAATTCGACCGAGTGTAACAGAACATTATGGTATCAGGTACGGGGTGAATGGATTTATGTGCAGATTATTAGTAAGAATGATGAAACAGGTAGGTAAGCTATTATTTCGCATTATTCTTCATGAAAAACAATATGCTACAAAGGTAATAATCGTTCATCGTTATAGAGTAATAGCACTTTTTGATAGAACAATCGAGCTAGTTTATGAAATGGTAGCCTTAATAAGTGAGTTTATTAAGGCTCGGTTTGCTCATTCATTTATCGGCTTTATGTAGCCATGATAAGAGACGTAATGTGAATAACTAGAACTGATATGAAGGCCATAGGATCAGTAATGCGAAACGAATCACCACGGCGAAGACCAACAGAGCGATGCCTAAACGGTACCATTTGTATTCGGAGATGTTCATTGGGATACGCTTATAAAACATCGTAATCACGCCCTTCCAATCGCTACTGCGTCTTCCGTACTGCATCATGCTCGTCAAAACAAACAGTGCGCCAAGCACTAACATTCCTTTTTCAGCCCAGAACAATCCAACTTCCATTTGTGTATTCCTTGATAAAACGGTGAGCAACTCAAATCATTCTAGTCACCTTTTAGCTCGGTTTCTGTAAGACCAAGGTCTAAATTACGAAGTACGAAATTCAGGGCTTATAGGTCATTGTTGGTAATTTATAGTTCTCGGTCAGCAGTACAAAGTTTATCGTTCAAGGTTCCATGGTAAAGGCGAGCATCACAAGCAAATCACGTATAAGCATGATTCGACAAATCTGGAGATTGGTTATTCTTTTGGATTACACGCATCAATTGAATCAGCAGCAAAATACCTGTCACGCCTAAACCAACACCGATTCCGCCCCAAATCCCTGCCAATTCGAACTTAGGCATCAAATACCAAGCCGCAGGCAACCCAAATACCCAGTAACCGATGGCAGTCATCACGGTTGGCATAGAGACAATCTTCATCCCTCTTAGCAAGTTAATCGCCAGCAGTTGCCAAGCATCAACGATAAAGCACAGCGCCACTACCCAGATAACTGAAGCCAACAGTGAGGTCATCGCGCCAGTGCCATCGTCTAACTTGAAGATAGAAGCGATCATCTCAGGCCATATGATAAACACGGCCGACAACGCCACACTCAACACCGACACCAATATGAAGCTTTGAATCGAAGTTCTTTTTATTCCTTCGTAGTTACCCGCGCCAAAATCACGACCAACCAAAATCGCCGCAGCTTGTGAGAAGCCGAAATTGAAGTTCCAAGTAAAGCTTAAGCATTGCAGCAGGATTTGGTGCAAAGCTAGCGAAGCAATACTGATCGTGCCCGCCATTAAGGTGCCACCGTAAATCAAGCCATGCTCAAGTAAAGCTGCCAAGCCGATAGGTAGACCCATCAACAACAATGGGCTCATCAGCTTGATTGAGTACTCTTCTGTATTTATCCAAGGGGCGAACTGCTTAAACTCGTCACGCTTAAATACCCAAACCGTGTACCCGACCATCACGATAAATGCCGCTATAGCCGTACCAAGCCCCAAACCTGTTAAGCCCATGTCTAATTGGAAGGTGAGAAAGTAGCTCACGGGCACATTCAGAATTACGGTGATAATCGACATCACAAGAATGGAGCGCACGTTGCCAAACGCACTGGTTAAGCCACGAAGTACCAACAAGATAAGCGAAGGCAACATCACCCACTTCAAAGCATGGACATATTCCATGGCTAAAGTGATCACTTCTGGCGGCTGTTTGGCGGCTTCTAACACCAACGGAGCAAACCAGAAGCTGGCCATTAAAGTCACGCTGAGCACGAATGCCAACATGGTTGCGCCTTTCACCGCCAATCTAATTTGAGTATTACCAAACTCTGGGCGAGCGACGCGCTGACCATAAGCGATCGCAATCAAGTTCGCGACACAACCTACAGTGCTGCTCGCAATAATGAAGATAAAAAAGTAGATAGAGGCGCCTAAGCCACCAGCCGCAAGGGCTGACACACTGATACGCGACATCATCCAAACATCAGTAAGGACTAAAGCCATAGAGATCAGCTGTGAAATGATCAAAGGGAATGCAAGAGTGAGTATTTTTTTCATGAGCGCCTCAGTTAATTTCGCCCAAAATACGATCGATGAGGCTGGCGTTCAATTGATAAATTTGCGACTCTAACATTCCATAAACTCATGCGAACGAATTATGACCCCATATCCTAGCTTGCCATCATCACATAATGGCTTAAAAGCCTTTGAAGCTGCCGCAAGGCTGATGAGCTTTACTCTGGCTGCCGAAGAGCTGCATGTGACACAAAGTGCGATCAGTCGACAGATCAAACAGCTTGAAGATGAGTTAAACGCATCACTGGTTATTCGTAAGCATCGAGCCATTGAATTAACGGTACAAGGTCATGATTTGTATGTCGCTTTGCGAGAAAGCTATGGCAATATCGAAGCCGTTATCGCCTCTTGGAGTGAGCCCAAGCAGAAACGTATTGTGATCAAAGCGACTCTGAGTTTCGCGACGCGAGTATTGATCTCCAAAGTACGGGAATTAAACGAGCGCTATCAAGATCATGAGATCGTCATAGTTCCTGTAATTGAGGAAGACGAATCAATCAATAGCAGCGAATATGACCTACTGATCTTCCACACGCGCTTCAAAAAACGCTATGACAAAGCACCAGACATTACCTTCTTGCGGGAAGAGTTTATGGCACCGGTTTGCTCGACTAGCTTAACTAATTCTGCCAATTTAACTAATTCGACCAACTTAACGAATAAAGACACCGACCTCGATTCGATCTTAACCATGCCACGGTTGCACCCGACCTTAGATCATCACGACTGGAAAGTGTGGTTGGCCGATGTTGAATTCCCACCAAAGAAACCCGTCAGAAATACCAGTTTCTTGTCTTTAGATATGGCACTCAGTGCTTGTTTATCCGGTGAAGGCGTTACGGTCACGGATCTATTGTTAGTACAACAAGATCTCCAACGAGGCTTCTTGTACTGTCCTAAGAATGCAAAGATCCAACACAGTGCTTGGACTTACTTCATTCACCAGCGTAGTCACACGCCTATCATCAACGACCTTATTGAATGGCTTAGAGAAGAGACAACGAAAGAGATCGAGTTGCTGAAAGTACTCGCACAGAAATATCAATGGTTTGGTGTAATAGAACAGGACAAAGACTTTGGTCGGCTCTTCTAAACTAAGTTATGATTCCTGTTCCCTCAACCGATTGATATTTTTATGCCTTCTTTCTCTTTTTCAATGATCCCTGTTGGGGTTAGGTTCATGATCCTCTCTGCTTTTGGATTCGCACTGATGTCTGCGTGTGTGAAGTACATCAGCAACTACGGCATACCTGTATTCGAGATTGTTGCAGCAAGGGCTTTAGTGTCTTTGATCATCAGTTATATCGACGTTAAGCGAAAAGGCATTTCGATCTGGGGAAATAACAAACCTTTGTTGTTTGTTCGAGGCGCAGTTGGCACAGCAGCCTTGATGTGTGTTTACTACGCTGTGACCACTTTGCCATTAGCAGAAGCGACCATTCTACAATACGTGCATCCTGTCTTTACCGCTCTACTTGGTGTGTTGTTCCTGAAAGAACGCGTCCAAAAGTCGACCATGATCTGCATTGCGTTCTGCTTAGCGGGGCTATTAGTAATGGTACAGCCAAGCATGAACAGTGGCGCGAGCAGCGAGTTACCGCTATTCAGCATTATGGTGGCGTTATGTGGTGCATTTGGTAGCTCAATTGCTTATGTGATTGTGAGGAAGCTTAGCCAAACAGAAGACAGTTCAGTCATCATCTTCTACTTCCCACTGGTTGCTCTCCCAATCTCCACCGCCCTTATCTGGAACGACTTTGTGTGGCCTAGCCTATTCCTAACCATGATGTTGGTTCTGGTCGGGATTTTCACACAAATAGGCCAATACGGTTTAACCAAAGCGATGCAAACCCAAGCAGCAGGCAAGGCTTCAGCTTACTCATACGTTCAGATCGTATTCTCAGCACTATTAGGTGTGTGGATCTTCAATGAGATTCCATCAGTTTGGACCTACCTAGGTGGTGGTCTAATCGTGACTGGCGCGCTAATCAATGTGTTTGGCAAACAACTTTTGGTGCCGTTTAAAGCTAAGTAAACACCAGCGAAAAGAGCTCAACATCAGTTAGCTAATCAGCGATTAAATAGAACGAAAAAGGGCATTGCGGATTATTCCACGATGCCCTTTTCTATAAATATTCTCTAACGTGTTTTCATGCCGCTAACCAACTTTAATAAAGCGGCGTATTACGTGATTAACTTGTGGCATTTCGTAACTTGGGATCATCACTCAAATACTCAACAAACTCGATTTCAAAACCTGCCGGATCCACAAAATAGACATTTTTTCGATAAGGTTCTTCAGCGCCAGGTTTAGCAATCGGGAAACCCGCATCGATAAGACGTTGAGTGACGCTTTCGATATTATTGGTCACATAAGCGAAGTGCGCGAGGCCAACAGAGTGCCCTGCCAAATCTCTGTTTTCACCCTCACCGTGATCACTCAATGCGATGTATTGGTACTCGTCGCCAAAATGCAGCCAGTTACGTGGCTTGCCTGACCATTCGCCTTTTCCTTCATCACGAACGTACCAGTGTGGAAACGCCGCTTTATAGAAAGTCAGCATTTCAGGGATGTCCTTGACGACTAAATTCACATGTTCAAGTTGGATCATTCATCTCTCCTTAAAGTATTCTCGTAAGCAACGTTGCATATCCTAATACCTCAAGTTAAGTTGAGGTAAAGCACTAATTTGCATTTATTTCGAGAACGTCTTTAGAGCCCAAATTGTCGTATTTGATGCGATACAAGCTTTAAGTTTAGACGACCTAATCCAATGTGACTTAACTCAGCCTCAAGAGCCAAAAAACACATGATGTATCGCTGAGATTAGACGATCCAATCACTGCACCTTGCTCAATATATACACATTAACATCTCCTTATTGACTGATACATCAAGTTACAATTCGATTTCATATTAGCCAACAACACTGATCTGGGTTAATAAACTGGTTTCACAATAACCTTATTTTTATTGGGGTCAGATAATTAATAAAAAGGAAGTTAAAGTGAAAAAATTATTAGCACTTGGTATCGCAGCGGTAATCTCGGCTCCAGCAGTAGCCGACCACAACACAATCAATGGTATGGATTTTGGTCCACTCGCAAAGTTAGTCGGCACATGGAAATCAGTCGAAACTGGCGGCGTTGATATTTCTCCAGGCCAAGAAGGCACAGAAGTGGGTGCAGGTGGTCCCGCGGTTACACCATTCTATGAAGTAATGACGTTTGAGGTTGCGGCAGATGCAACCAATGCCAGCGATCAATATCTGGTTGCTCTGTACTACAAACAAGAAGTATTCAGAAAGGCCGACGACTCTAAGTTCCACGATCAACGTGGCTACTTCATCTACGACCAAAAAAATCAGGTCGTCTACAACTCTTACTGCGTACCACGCACCACATGTGTCACCGCAGAAGGCCCTGCTGGCGATACAATGACGTTAGTTGCGTCTAAGCGTGGCATCGCTGAGTCCGAATACATGACGGACAACGCAACCACCACGGGCTTCACGATGAACATTAGCATTTCAGACGATACGCTGACGTACTCTCAAACAACAGGCTTAGAGATCTACGACAACGCATTTGCTCATACAGATTCAAGCACTCTAATTAAAGTGAAGTAGATTCAAATACAAACGCCTTTCACAGCGAAGTGAAAGGCGTTTTTCTGTTGTACTTGTAACAACAAACAAGTTTAACTAGATTGTGTATCAACCTTGGCGTAACGGTTGGCTAGCACTGCACAGTAAAAGATCTGAATCGGGTGATAAAGCATGATTGGTAGTAATATCATCCCTAGATTAGGGTTGTGAGCAAAGATCACCTTAGCCATAGGAATACCTGCCGCTAAGGTCTTCTTAGTACCACAGAATACTGCCGCGACTTCATCTTGATGATTGAATCCAACCTTTCGGGCACTCCATTGAATGCCGTGTACCATCACCATCAATACCACTAAACAAATCACCGCTGACAGCAACAACAGCATTGGTGAAAAGTCGCTCCAAATACCGTGTTCAATAGAGTCACAGAAAGCACTGTAGACGATCAGAAGTATCACGTATTTATCTAACTTATTGACCACTGACTTGTGTTTCTGAGTCCATTCAAAAAGTAACGGGCGCATCAACTGGCCGACAATCATTGGCAATAGCAGCATTTTAGATATAGAGATCACCGATTCCATCAGGTTTAGCTCTGCACCTTCCAACCCCATAAAGAGCTGGATCAGTAGAGGCGTAATGAACACGCCTAAAATACTAGAAAGTGATGCATTGAATATCGCACCCGGTAGGTTTCCTTTTCCAATCACCGTCATCGCGACCGAAGACGAAATCGTACTCGGTAATACGAAGAGGTAACAGAAACCAAAGGCCAGAGCTGCTGGCATATAAGCGACAAAGCCTTGCCCGAATATCACCCAAAGCAGTGGGTAAACTAAGAATGTCGCGCTTTGTACAAAAACATGCAGCTTCCAATTCGAAAGCCCCTCAAGAATGGCTTTGGGAGACAAACCCAAACCGTGTAAGAAAAACACCAAAGCGATGCCGAGAACAGTCACCGTATCGAGATGAAGTACCCCACCCGATTTGCCCCAATCCGGCGTAAAAACAGCAACGACCATAGCCACCACCATCCCTACAAGAAACCATTCCTTTTTCAGTTTTTCTATCATGTTGACACGCACTTTCTGTAGATTCCATTTCAGCCAATAACAAGGCTCCGACGCTATTTATCCTATCGACTCTAATTTTAATTAACCACCATAAACGTAAATTAAGCTTGTCTTTATCTTGAGGGTTAACATCGTTATTAAGTTTGTTACACCCGTTTTGCTCAGGATTAATCGGATGTATGGAATGACGATGAAAATATTAGAAAACAGAGGTTTATCGAGAAGATAAGATCACTTTCAGTGATCGGAACACAAAGGCAAGCCGTAGGGACAGCAATCAAACAGTAACAAATTTAGATACCAATATTCAGCCTATTACCAATAACTACTCAGCGGGAGCAAAACATGGACAACAGAATCACCATTATTGAGTTTCTCAGAGTGTTTGAGTGCATTCGCACCTCTGGCGAGCAACTGGACAATAAATATCAAGTGGACGAAATGGCGGCTTGGCATGATTATGATGGTTATACCTGTTGGCTAAGCTATAAAGACGTCACGGTGACGCTGATGTTTCATGGTTCATTGAAAATCGAGTACGACAATGCTTCAAATTATTCTGAATTTATTGAGCGTTGTCTGGGTATGCTTGCCACTGAACCTTCTCCATAAAACGCGAACAGACTAACGGCTAACGGCTAACGGCTAACGGAGACAATCATGAACGAAACGGCTTCATTGCTTAAGCGAAGACACCCTTTTTGGCTAGTACTCAGCCTCTCCTTTTTATGGTCTCAAGTATCTGTAGCAGGCATAGGTATGATTGATTTTATACAACCGAACGAACACAAGAATTGGACAGCGACCAACGACGATGTAATGGGTGGCATCTCAACGGGCGGGCTCATTTATCTTGATGATATGAGTCGATTTAGGGGCGAGCTATCGTTAGAAAACAATGGTGGTTTCAGTTCTGTAAAGCGCTCCATTGAATCACCAGCCCATGAAATAGATAGCGCAGAGCTAGTTTTCGTTGGTGATGGTCGCACCTACCAACTGAGGCTCACAACATCGAAAGATGGTAATCGAGTTCAATACAAACACGATTTCGTTACGATAAAGGGAGTGCGGCTTAACAAGGTGTTCCACTTCAATGATTTTCAAGCTGTGTTCAGAGGTCGGCTACTGAGCGATGCGCCGGAACTTAAGGCACGAGACATCAAACAAATCGGTTTTTTGATTGCGGACAAAGAGCCCTCGCCTTTTGAGCTAGACCTAATACAGCTTCACTTCAGAACATCGAAACCTATCACATCACCAGAAGCTGACTAAACTGAAAACAAACAAAAGCCCCTGAAACCTTTTGACTAGCAATCAGATATCAGGGGCTTCTTCTATTTAAACCGTCAACGACTCAAAACAACGACTGATTAAAACATCAGCAATTAGTATTTGATGGCAGTTTTACCAATCGAGGCACTGCTTTCAATACGTTGGTGTGCATCTTTAAGTGTTTCCACACTAAAGCCATTTAGGGTCGAGGTTAGCGTCGATTTAATACGGCCCGCATCAATCAGATTCGCGGCTTGGAATAGGATGTCTTGCTGCTTCTGGATATCTTCGGTGTTAAACAGTGAACGTGTAAACATCAGCTCCCAAACAAAGCCTGCTGATTTGCCTTGCAGCGCTGACAAGTCAATGCCACCATCAAATTCAACAATCGAACTGATCATGCCTTGCGGTGCGATCAATTCAACCATCGCATCCCAGTGCCCTTTTGTGTCTGCAACATTGAAAATGTAGTCGACATGTTGAATGCCTTGCTCTCGCACAGACTCGACAAGGTTACGGTGGTTCACCACATAATCCGCCCCCATATCCCTTACCCACTGTTCAGTTTCGGGTCTTGAAGCTGTTGCGATAACATTTAGGTTGGTCAGTTGCTTAGCCAGTTGAATCGTAATTGAACCAACGCCGCCCGCTCCACCAATGATCAGGATAGACTTTTTCTCTTCAGGACGAACACGCAAGCGGTCAAACAACGCTTCCCATGCTGTAAGCGTCGCTAGTGGCATAACGGCTGCAGCTTCATCAGAAAGGCTCTTCGGCGCTTTAGCGGTAATACGGTAGTCCACAGCTTGGTATTCTGCGTTAGCCCCCATGCGTGTTACGTCACCCGCATAGTACACACGGTCACCGACTTCGAAGCCTTCAACGTCAGCACCTTTACCAACAACTTCACCGACTGCGTCATAGCCCAGCACTTTTGGCTGCTCAAGAGTTTTGTCTTTGGCATTACGAATACGAATTTTAGCGTCAGCAGGATTGATAGAAGTCGCGCTCACTTTTACCAGCAAGTCATTATTTTTTAGTTCTGGCAGACTCGTTTCAAACTCAAATAAACTGTCTTGTTCTGTAATCGCAAGTGATTGAGTAAATCCGATTGCTTTCATTGTTAATGGTAATGACATGATACTTCTCCTTAAATTCGATAATTGAATCTTAGAGAATTCTCGCTTTAGATAAACAGCCTAATATTTGAATTATTATCAAATGATTTTTGATAATAAGATGTATATGCGCAGGAAAAATACTAAGATTAGCAATTTGAAAATGCCTAATTTATGGGTAACCGAACAACCGATTCAAGGTTCAGAACAGGGAAACGAAATGCTTCTTGAAGACTTACAGGTCATTTTGAAAGTGGCGGAATTTCGCAGTATTACTGCAGCAGCCACCAACCTCGATATGCGTACTGCCACAGCAAGTGCAGCGGTAAAACGTGTTGAAGCGGCACTCGGTGCGGAGTTATTTGTAAGAACCACGCGCCACCTAAGGCTCTCTTCAGCTGGCGAGCGTTATTTACCGGAATGCGAACAAGCCTTAAAGATGTTGGAGCAAGCGAAGCTCAACATGCGCGAAGAGCTTGGTATTCTTGACGGTGAAATTCGCATAGCGCTTTCATCGGATCTAGGACGCAACCTAATCACACCTTGGTTAGATGAGTTCTTGCTTGAATACCCAAAGGCGACGCTTCGCACTAGCATCAGTGATAGCAATATCGACTTCTACCGAGATTCCGTCGATATGGCGCTGCGTTACGGCTCCCCGACCGATGCCAACATGTATGGTTTCAAGATATGCGATGTGCCGAGGATATTGTGTGCGGCTCCTGAATACTTGGCTGAAATGGGCACACCAAAACACCCGAGTGACTTAGCTCAGCACAATGGTTTGCTTTACCAACTTCATGACATATTGCAAGACGAGTGGGTGTTTAACGATGGTACTCAAGATCATAAAGTGAAACTAAAAGGAAATCGCGCTTCGAACGACGCAGACCTTGTAAGACGTTGGTGTATCGCAGGTAAAGGGGTGGCAATAAAATCTTGTCTAGACATGTCTCCTCACCTGCTTTCAGGCGAAGTGGTTAAAGTTATGCCTGAATTTAAGCCGACACCTACCGAGCTGTGGTTAGTGTGTCCAAGTCGTCAATCCATCACCCCTACTGTGCGTCTACTGAGAGATTTATTCAGAGAGAAAACCGCTGAGATCCTTTCGCAATTGAGCGAACAAGGCATTATAGAAAGAAAAATATCATAGGATCTAATGCAGCTTAAAGATAAGAAACAGAGATACAAAAAAGGCGTTAGCGAACTTCAATTCGCTAACGCCTTTAATCATTTGAACATCATAGCTTCATGATGAACCTTAATAAGAGTACTTAGTTTAATACTCTTAATACAAGAGCTTAGTTTGACTCGTCTTCAACATCGCAGTCTGCACAGCACTGAAGAGCAATCTCATGTTCGAAGGTGATGGTGTCTTTACCTTCTTCTACTAGCTCTGCGATTTCGTCTACCACTTCTTTTTCATCATCCGCTTCGATTCCGCTTGCTAGCTCTTCTTCTGAATAACCGAAGAAGTTCAGTAGTAAATACTCACGCGCTTCATCTTTCGTACAAACCACGTCCGCTGAAAGATCAGGTGTAATCTCGCCTTGTGCAAGTGTTGCTGTCACTTGTGCGATAGCATCGTCTTTCATCGTAGGCGTTAACCAACCAAGATCAGTACTTACTGTCGTTTTTTTACAGTCGAAGCAAGGCAGTTGGTGAAAGTAGTATTGAAAGGTAGTCATAGGTAAATTCTTCTTTAAATGTTGTATAGCGAGATTATGCGCGTTTTGTAGCAAAATACTATCTCAATCACAACCTGAAACCGCTTCATGCTGAGTATTTTTACCAGCGCCGCGCAAGCTGATGTGATCATTCGATAAAAGCGCTGTTTTACCCATGCTTACTCACCTTTACGCTTGTTTACATTTGTACGGGTAATATATGCCTTATCAGATAACAAGCGTGGCACCTCACAAATATTTGGGTCATTGCTTAGCTTCATCGCTCCAACTATTAGCTATGAGTTCACGGCTTACTTAACTACTTAGCTACTTAGCTACTTAGCTCGGATTTGTTTGAAGTAGCTTTGTTTTCAATTAACTTACTTGCACTTCGCTTATTTTGAACCACGCTTATTTAAATCACCCATTTAGGATACCCAATCAATGATCATCAAAAAATATCAAGCCCTTGCCCTTTCATCGGTTGCTTTGCTCGCTACAGGCTGCTCACCATCATCAGATACGCCTTCGGTCAGCAACATCAGTGATTACCAAGGCTCAGCGAGTATTACTCAGGGTGTGGCGACCACCGTTGAATCGAATCTCTTTGAGTGTGCAAACGGACGTAGCCGAGTGGCGGGCGTCGGGGAAATTACGGACTCCGAAGGAAAGGTTTGGACGGTTCCAGCCAAGAACAACTTTGCGACAGGGCCAAAAGCCTTTGATCTTTATGAAGAGTGCTCAAACACCACGCCAAGTAGCCTAGCCGAAGTCGATCAAAGCTCTGTACCTGTAGCGATAGTGGATCAAGACGGTGAGGAAATAACAGGTTATATTTTTGCCGATAACTATTTCGAACTTTATATCAACGGCAAGTTAATCGCGGTAGATACCGTTCCTTTCACACCGTTTAACTCAAACATCGTCAAATTTAAGGTGAAGAAGCCTTACACGATTGCCGTGAAAGTGATTGATTGGGAAGAAAACCTAGGTCTTGGCAGCGAAGATAACCGCGGAAAGGCATACCACGCTGGTGATGGTGGCTTTATCGCGAGCTTTAGTGACGGAACCGTGACAGGACCAGACTGGCAAGCACAAACCTTTTATACCTCACCGATTTATGACCTGACTTGTTTGAGTGAAGTGGACGGGAAGCGTCTTTCTGAAAGCTGCACCACGGAAGGAACAGACCACGGTCAAGATGCCTACGCCGCTCATTGGGAAACACCAACCAACTGGATGAACCAAGAGTTCGATTCAACATCTTGGCCTCAAGCATCAGTATATTCAGAAGACGATATTGGCGTGAACAATAAAAAAGCGTACATGAACTTTATCGAAAAATTCAGTGGTGCTGGCGCAAGCTTTATCTGGTCGACAAATGTCGTTCTCGATAATGAAGTGCTACTGAGATACGAAGTTAAGTAGCTTTATTCCTTTGTAAGCAAGCCCAGTCACAAGTATGACTGGGCTTACTACTCAAACAACTTGCTGGTGTTTCTAATTCACAGCGAACCTGATCATAATCTTGAGTCCTTTCATTACGACGAAGTTTGCGAAGTCTTGCTTGCTCCAAGCGACTTAGCTTTGTAATTGTGTAACCAGCAACAAAACAACCCGATACACAAACCCCAAAATGCACTGCCGATTCCCAGTAAATTAGTACCAGAAGCAGTGAATAAGAAAGTAAGCAATGCGGGTTCTCGGTAATGACTGTCTGCCATTGATACCGCAAGGCAATTCATCAAGGTCGGCATCACCGCTAAGCCAGCAACCGCAATGACAATCTCGGAGGGCACGGCGCTAAACAGCGACACAAATGACATCCCCATCACGCCAGCTAACAAGTAAAACCCGCCCATACAGATCCCCGCCATGTAACGTGTCTTTGGATTGCCATCCGCATTCGGGCCCATGCAAATAGCGCCCGTAATCGCTGCAAGGTTATACGCAAAGCCACCAAACGGCGCGAAAATCAAACCCGTCACCCCAGTGGTGGTAATGATCTTCGATGAATCGATTTGGTATCCGTTCGCTTTTAGAACCGCAAATCCCGGTAAGTTCTGTGAAGCCATCGTCACTATAAACAATGGGATTCCGACACTGAACAACGAAAAGAACTCAAAATCGGGCGTAATGAACACCGGGGTCGTTAATCCCATAGTCACCTGACTGACATCGAGTTTGCCAAAACCCACACACATGACCAGTGCGATAATAAAAATGCTTGGGATCAGTAAATTTCCTAACCGCGCTTTCGCCAGAATAAATACAGCGAGCATGACCGTTACGACTTGTGCCTCTTCCATTAACGACGTGAACAAACCCAAACCGAATTGCAATAGAATCCCCGCGAGCATCGCAGAGGCAATCGATGTTGGGATCTGTTTTAGGACTTTCTCAAATATCCCCGCTAATCCAACTAACGTGATCAACATCGAACTGAACAAAAACACGGCCACAGCCTGATTCATTGTCAGCCCTTCAAGAGATGTGATTAACAACGCCGCTCCAGGCGTCGACCACGCTGTAACCACAGGCTTCTTGTAATGAAACGAGAGCAGTATTGTGGTTATCCCCATGCCAATTCCCAACGCCCAAAACCATGACGCCACTTGTTCTTCGGTTGCTCCAGCACTCATTGCCGCTTGGAAAATAATCGCCGCGGCGCTCGCATAACCAATGAAAATAGCGATAAAGCCGGTACTGACGTGAGAAAATTTTAGCTTAGTCATGTTAATCTCTTCCGGCGTGCGTTATAACGTCCATAGACTAAACCTAGCACTGTGCGCTATAACGCACAACTTATTTGTAAAAAACTTGTAGAGAAAATATGCAAACAGAAATTAAAGTTGGCGTTAACTTGAAACGCCTTCGCCAAGAAAAAGGCTGGAGCTTAGACAAAACAGCGAAAGAAACTGGCGTGAGCAAAGCAATGCTAGGACAAATTGAACGTGGAGAATCCAGCCCGACAGTCGCTAAGCTTTGGCAGATAGCTTCTGGGTTCGAGGTGTCACTTTCGAATTTTATCGCGGCTAGCCCAAACAGTGAACTGACGAGTTTATTCAGAGATGCAAACGAACTAAGACATGAGGAATACAACATTGGCTTTTTCGTCAGTTTGTTGTTTCCTTTTGAGGAAGCACTAGGATTTGAAATATTCGAACTCACCCTAGCACCCGATTACCAGCATGAATCCGCCCCACATAACGCAGGCGTCACTGAGCACATCTTATGCATTTCAGGAGAGATGGCCGTGATGTTTGATGATGAGTGGCATACGTTACGCGCAGGACAAGCCGTTCGCTTCAATGCCAACCAGACCCATGCCTACAAAAATATCGGTGAAGGAAACGCCGTATTTCATAATGTGATTCACTACCCTAATAACAAGCAATAGTGCCGGATTTGGTGCTAACGGATGTTTAGCTCTAACCGGATGTTCAGCGCTAACGAAAGAGCTGGCAGACCACTGGCTGTTACTAACTTAAAGCGACTATACGTTGACGACCATGCTGCCATCTTCGGCTTGATAACGAGCCCATAGTTGAGAGAGGTTTTCTTTATTAAGCTGTATCTCTTTTTCTTTCAGAAACGTTTCGTTGTGCAGCTTCGAATACGAGCGCTCAGCAAGGTCACAGCTAAATGTAACGATGGTTTTCCCTTTCCCCATTCTAGCCGCAGCGTATAGCGCACCTGCTACGTTCAACGACGAACTGCTTCCTAGAAGAATACCGTCATGTTCCGCAACAAGGCGGGATATCGTCACCAAATCCTGATCGGGAAGCGTGATGGCACGATTGATTTTTGCCTGCCTGAAATTTTCAACCGTTCGCATGATCCCTATGCCTTCCGTGAACGAACTTCCCGTTGATTGATAGTGTCCATTACGTAGAAACGAATAAATGCCGGACCCATTTGGGTCAACTAACCAAGTTTCGAGATTGGGTTGCTGCTCAGATAGATAGTGTGAGTTTCCGGCAATGGTTCCACCCGTCCCCACCACTGAAACTAGAGCATCAATATTCCCCTGTGTTTGCTGCCAGATCTCAGGTCCAGTATTTAAATAGTGCGCTCGATAATTACTGAGATTTTCAAACTGATCTGCCCACCAATAACTCTCATTTTCGACACCAATCCGCTTAGCCGTGTGGTAAAAATGTTCAGGGTTTGCAAAAGGACAAGGGTCGACCAATAACAGTTCAGCATTATAAAGCGAGATCATGCGCTCTTTCTCTTGTGCCTGCCCTTTTGGCATCACCACCAACATTTTGTAACCAAGGGATTTAGCGACCAGAGCAAGTCCTATTCCCGTATTACCAGCAGTACCTTCAACGATTGTCATTCCCGGCTTAAGCTTACCGGCTTCTATTGCATCCATAACCAACTGAAGTGCCGCTCTATCTTTAATCGAACCACCCGGGTTCTGGTGTTCGCACTTAATAAGAATCTCACAACCTGATATCTCTGAAAGACTGTTGATTCTAACAAGATCGGTATCGCCAATCAGTTCACTGAGATTGTTTGCAATATGGGCAGATGACATCGCGACTCCATTTATTTGTTGAGGATAAGTTTGTTCATCGATTGGGTTGTCGATGATCATAAGCGTAGCTCTGGGGTCTGCTTAGTCAAGAAGTGCCGGAATTGAAAAGACTCTCATTTTCCAAATAGCAATTATAATTTGGGGTGACCGATTAGATTGAGGGCAAAAAAATGTTTCTAAAAGAGAAAAAACCGGTGACCTCGTTGATGTAACTGAAATGACCAAATTAACCAACTTATTTCAAGACAGTATCGAAGGTCGGTTTCAAGCAGGCGAAGAACAGCAAGACCCTGAGATGTTTAAAAAGTCCGAACTGATGTTTATGTCAGGGGAAGAGTTACCTCGATGCTGGACAGATCCAAACTACCGCTCAGGGACTAAATAACCTTAGCGCTTCCAGAGCACCCGATGAGTCGCAATTTAAGCTCTGTTCTAAAACTGTTTCACGATCGCCTTGTAGGCTATCCCCCTGTTAAAACATTCAGACGCATCTTTACTAGACACAAAAAGCGAGCCACTTGGGCTCGCTTTTGATTGTCTTTTTCTTGCTTAGACTTCAGTTCAGATTACAGAAGTTCTACCGACTGTTGAGCAATCACGAATTCTTCGTTGGTTGGCAAGCTATTATAATCGCACCTATTAACACGGGTTTGGACAAAAACGCGTTAAACTCAAAACTCTAATTCACTTAACTAATATTAGAAAAAGTATCTTGAAACCTTAAAGCTGAGAGGTTGATACGGCGACGTTGAACAATGAGTCTTAGATCTCTAATCAATCACGTTAGTATGGGTGAAGCCTGAAAGTGATAGACTTAGAAAGCGTATTAATAATAATCAACAAAAGTCTGGTGAGTGTGTTATCTTGGTTGTTATCCCTACCGCTTAGT
This sequence comes from Vibrio sp. 10N.247.311.12, assembly GCF_041467515.1. Taxonomy (NCBI): domain Bacteria; kingdom Pseudomonadati; phylum Pseudomonadota; class Gammaproteobacteria; order Vibrionales; family Vibrionaceae; genus Vibrio; species Vibrio sp. 10N.247.311.12. The sequence continues at coordinate 64,821 of NZ_JBFSUV010000009.1, read as the reverse complement.
GGGGACTTCTTTTCTTTTCCGAACTCACATCTCGGCACTCCTTAGTTGCCCTCCTAAGCCTCACCGCAGGCTTTAATTATGTCCATTTCAACCCAAAAGTTAAGAAACATCTTCAAACTCACTAGAATTGAAAATGTAGAAATCAACAACGATGTACCCCATTTCTCACCTTGGTTACCACTTGCTCAGAAAGTAAAACCTGTCATCCCTTCTGCGATTATATATTGCGAAGGTAATTTTGGTAAAATTGATGGTAAAACCGCTAATGGGTTAGTGAGACATTCGTTAAGCTATCGTATTCTATCGGTTATTGATAGTGAGTCTGCTGGCTTAGATGCTGGTGAAGTTCTTGATAACAAAGCCAATGGAATACCTATCCTTGCTAATGCTGAAGAAGCTATCATTCACGCAGAAAGCATTCCTGATTACTTCATTTTTGGCATTGCGCCATCAAGTGGCTTTTTATCTGACTTAGATAAAAGCATAATTTTAAATGCCATGTCACTAGGAATGAACATCGTAAATGGCTTACATGAATTCCTAACCGATGATCCTCTATTTTTAGAAGCCAGCTTAAAGAATAACGTTCGAATATTCGATACTCGCAAACCCAAAAATAAAGGCGATCTGAAAACGTTTATCGGGAAAATACACAACGTTAAATGTCCGAGAATTGCTGTCATGGGGACGGATTGCGCGCTAGGAAAACGAACAACAGCAACAATATTAACGAATGAACTGACTAAAAAAGGCCTTAACGTCGTTCTGATTGCCACCGGTCAAACAGGCATTATGCAAGGCGCACAATACTGCGTTGCACTCGATGCTGTTCCTTCACAATTTTGTGCCGGTGAGTTGGAATCTGTCATTGTACAGGCCTATGAAAAAGAAAACCCGGATCTGATTATTATTGAAGGGCAAGGAGCCTTGAGTCACCCTGCGTTTTCAACCAGCGCTTTTATCTTACGTGGCAGCTGTCCAACGGGTGTGATACTGCAACATGCCCCTAAACGTTTATATCGTAGTGATTTTCCTGATTGCCCAATGCCTTCGATTGCCTCAGAAATCAATCTTATCGAAACGTTTTCTAATACCAATGTTATTGGACTAACACTGAATCATGAAGATATGTCGTTGGATGAAACACGCAGTGTGATAGACAGTTACACTACCGAATTTGGTCTACCTGTTACTGATGTCTTGTCACAACCTGTCGAACATCTGTTGCACATCGTAACGTCAGCTTTCCCTAAAATAGAAAGTAAACTGGCCGAAAAAGGGTGAACTACCCTAGGTTAGACATCGATTGTGGGAAAGTTCACCATAACGCTCAATTCCTGATTACTCAGCTCTCACTGAAAAATATATCCGTTACGCCTGTAACAAAAGCCTTCCTCGGTCACCCTATCATCGCACAAGTTCTTATTGATGCTGGCGCACCAATGTTAGCCGATTCAAGAATCGAAAATCTTCAAAAGATGACTGAATCTGGCATTTCTATCCCCAAAATGCTGATACGTACACCCATGCTCAGTCAAGTGGCGAGCATAATAAAATACAGTGATATGAGTTTAAACTCTGAAGTTGAAGTGATTCAGAGGCTTTCACATGCAGCGGAACAACAAAATTGTCGTCACGATATTATTATTATGGTTGAGCTTGGCGATCTCAGAGAAGGTGTGATGCCTAATCGCGTTATTGATTTTATCCGTGAGATTATTTCTTTACCAAACATCACGATAAAAGGAATTGGTACGAATTTAGCTTGTCGGTATGGTGTCGCTCCAGATGACAAAAATATGAATATTCTTTCTGATCTTGCCGATGGAATTGAAGCTACATTTGGGATCAATCTAGAAATTATTTCAGGGGGTAATTCTGCTTCAGTTAACTGGGCTCTTCAGAGAACAGGCTTAACTCGAGTCAATCACCTTCGTATAGGAGAAGCAATTTTTTTAGGCTGTGAGCCTTTAGAGCACGAAAATATCAAAGGCTTACATACGGATGCGATTTCTTTGACCGCTGAAGTGATTGAATCCAAAATTAAACCGACTTTGCCTTGGGGAAGTCGGGGGTTAAATGCTTTTGGTGAAAAAGAAAACCTTCAAGATAGAGGGGAGGTATCGCAAGCTATTCTGGCATTAGGCCGCCAAGATGTTTGTGTCGGCGGGCTTAAGGCTCCGAATGGGATTAAGATCATGTCTTCAACTAGCGATCACCTTGTCCTTGAATCCTCACAGAAACCACTACTTGTAGGGGAAAAAGTCACATTCAGTTTAGATTACAGTGCGCTCTTATCTTCTATGTCTTCACGTTATATCCATAAATATTTTAAGGCACCTAAAGGGAGAAGAAAGGAAGAAGGAGCGCATAATGCTACGAACAACTGTAATTCTCTTCGTCAGTGTCATGCTTAACGGTTGTCAGATAAGCCCAATAAAATCTAATGGACTTGCCGATTATAGAGCGACAGTTATTTCAAGCCAACTTCCACAAGAGTTAGGCTCAATCACACTCGTAAATGCACAGTCAGAGGGCGATAGTGTCACTCTTGTTTTCGTAAAAAAGAAAACTTTGAATATGGACCGATTAGTAGAAAAAGTCGCCGTTAGTTTTTGTGACAACATCGAAATAAGACCACTATTAGAGAGTGGGATCTCTTATCGAATCATTACCTTAGGAAAAAATGAGAAAGTAGAAAGCCTTAACGTCATTTCTCTAGCTAAGTGCTCTAATTGAATGCTTAGCAGTCGAATGGATAAAAGCCAATACGAGTTGTTCAATGTACTCAATGACACTATTTTATTGAGGTTTGACCGCCTTACGCCTTGGGAAAAAAACTTTATCACAGAGTTACACCATAAGGTCGTAACTAGACAACTCATTTCAATTAAACAAAAACAGCTTGCTTTAAAAATTTCAATGAAAGCCTATAAATCAAAGAAGAAAAACGCGCGTTCCAACGTTTAATTTAAGCTTGTGTATACCTAATCTGTTCAAGGTCCTCAAACCTTGGACAGATTAGTAGTATTTGCACTTAACGTATTGAAAATAATCAAGTGTAGCGGTGAATGGGTAACAACTTTCAGCGTAATAGCAATTGAAACACCTAAGTATTTAGGTTCCTTTTCGATTAACACTCAGTACCTTCTGAAAGCAACAATGCATCTTCTAATTCAACCCCAAGATAGCGGATTGTATTATCTACCTTGGTATGACCAAGTAGTAGCTGCACCGCTCGGATATTTTTCGTTTTTGCGTAGACTAACGTCGCTTTTGTTCGCCTCATCGAGTGAGTGCCATACAAGTTAGGATCCAACCCCAGATTAGAAGCCCATCTCCTCACTAAGTATCGATAGTACGAATAGCTAATCGCTTGTTGCTTTCGCCTTTGGCTTGGGAAAATAAAATTGCTGTCATGTAGCGAAGCCATCAAAATCCATTTCATTAGACTCTGTTGAGTTCTTGTCGTTATCTCAAATTGAACTTCAATATCTGTTTTGCGCTGGATATGCTTAACGCGGTTAAATATCCTATCTTGCGAAGATACATCGCAAACTCTGAGAACGAGCAAATCACTTGCTCTAAGTTTGCTATCAATAGCTAAGTTGAGCAACGCAAGCTGCATCAAATTATTTTCAATTTCTAATCTGGTTCTGATCCGCCAAATTTCCTCAAGCCGAAAAGGCTTTTTGACGCCACTTCGTTTTGTTGAAAACTACCATGATGACCTCCTTTTTAATTTGGTCATCACGATTGTAGTTGGAAGGAAATGGACATTTCTGAGTTAGCACTTTTGCTAAATTAGGGAAAGACGAATTAACTGAAGTATGGCAAACGCTGGTTTAGCTTGTCTCTAGAACAATTATTGGCGACCATAGCTAGTTATCCAGCGGCCATTCACGAGTTTCAATCAACCCTTGCTCAAGCAAGTTGTCGCGAAGCTGGTGAATCCTGACTTTTAGCTCATCACGTATTAATCGAATCGCTGGAGAGATCAACTGACGACTCGGTAATATCAGCCACATTTCGGTCAGTGGTATATCGCTATTAACTAATATCCTCTCTAATCGGCCCGCGAGTAAATCTTCACCGACATCAATAGCGGATTTCTTCGCTATCCCCACCCCATCAATACACCACCGACGAACAATATCACCATCATTCACAGCTCGATCACTGTTCATTTTTATTCTGTATTTTTGATCACCATGATAAAGATCCCAACCGTCGTGCACGACTTCGTACAGTTTGTAGAGCAAGGCTTTATGTTGATATAAATCATCAGGAACCAAAGGTCGACCATGATTTTCAATATAATCAGGAGAAGCGCATAGAACATGAGGGATATCGCAGATCTTAAATCCATACAAGTTGGATTCTTGCGCGGCACCTTTAGTCATAGCTCGTAACGCCACATCGACCCCATCGCGGTAAAAATCGGTTCGGCTATCACTCACATGGAGCCTCAATGACAGGTCTTGATGCTTGTCCATTACATCATTAAGCAAAACGCGCATCAGGTTGCGCCCCATCTCAGAAGACACCGCGATACGAACTTCCCCACTGATGGATTGCTGCTCTTCATTGACCAACACCTGCCCTTGTTGCAACAAATCCAATGCTTGTTGGCACAAAGGTAGATACCGCTCACCCTCTGGGGTCATGCGCATCTTTCGCGTCGTTCGAACAAATAACTCGGCTCCTAACTCTTGCTCTATCCGTTTTAATGACACACTTGCAGCAGAAGAGCTCATATCAAGTTGATTCGCCGCGGCTGTAATCGATTGAAGCTCAGCAACTTTCAACAAAACCTGTAAATCTGAAATTTTCATCACTATACTCTTCACTACTCGAATGGTCAGTTTTATTATCCATGATTTAAGGAAAGTGTATTAAAGATTAGCCCGTTTATCGAATGAATAATTTTGAATAATATTCACCTCAAGCAAATACAGCAGAGGCATTACTATGAAATCATTATTTAAAGCATCGACATTAGCACTAGCCGCAACGCTACTTACTACACCTTCTTTTGCCGATGAAGGTTCTTCAAAAGTTGTCGCGGTAAACGATATTGAGTGGGGTTATCTAAACCCTTTGCGCGGCGTACTTAGCCCGGGAGCTGCGGACCTTTGGGGTGACCGTACAACGGATACCGCAACAGGTATGTTGGTACGCTTTAACAAGGGTTTTGAGTCACCACCGCACATTCATAACATCACGTACCGCGGTGTGGTCATTGAAGGTCAAATGCATAATGACGATCCAACATCAGAAAAGATGTGGATGCCAACAGGCTCGTTCTGGACGCAACCAGCAGGTGAAGACCACACCACTGCCGCAAACGGTGAAACAAACCTAATCTACCTTGAGATTGATGCGGGTCCATATCTAGTTCAACCATCTGAAGAGAAGTTCGATAATGGCGAACGTCCTCTAAACTTGCATAAAGACAATATCGTGTGGCTAAACAGCAGTGATCTTCACGATATCAAAGTAGACGGTGTTCAATCAACGTATGTTTGGGGTAGCACTTCTGACATGGGTGGTTCAATGATCAAACTGCCTGCCGGCTTTGAAGGAAAAATCACCACGGACGCAAGTGAGTTCCGCGCCGTTGTGATTGCAGGCTCGATTGAGTACAACTCAAAAGAACAAAGCAGCAATCTTACTTTAAACCCGGGAAGCTACGTGGAATCTGAGGGCAAGTTCTCTCATAACATCACCAACACGGGGGACTCTGAGGCAACAATCTACATCCGTACTAACAGCAAGTACCAAGTGAAATAAGCCCTAGCTCGCTTTGTCCCTCGCCATCGGCTTAATCCCCCTTAAACCGGTGGCAATTTCCATCGACGCGCAAATCTGTGCAGCACAAGGGTTATGTACAATACAAAGGTTAATATATGAAACACATATTGTTCATCGCTTCTTTGATCATGGTGACATTCAGCTCTGCCTCTTTTGCAGCAAACCAAGTGCGCGATGAAAATACGGTAGAAATTGAGTGGCTTGATCTGATCCCAGAAAGCGAACGTGCACGCGTCAGCGATGAAACCCTTGCTGCCCTTGACCATAGTGCGAATGTTGCTCAGCAGGCTCTAGTGGGAAGTGTTCGTCCAGAACTGAATGGCAGCAACGTCAAAATACCGGGTTTCGTGATTCCATTAGAAGGGGACTCAGAGTCAATCTCTGAGTTTCTTTTGGTTCCCTTTTATGGTGCGTGTATTCACGTTCCACCACCACCTCCAAACCAGATTATTTACGTCAAGTTTGAAGAAGGGACTCCAACTAAAGACCTTTGGGATATCGTTTACATCACAGGAACCTTGAAAACAGAAACAGTAATTTCTGATGACATAGGGGTCGAGTCAGGCTATTCCATTGAAGGTGCGAGCTTAGAGATATATAACAAAGTGTGATCTAGTAAAACTAGAGACTCTATAGGGCTGCGGGTGACCCAAACCAATGATCTGGTAGTGAACAACTAAGGAAAGAGCCATTTGGTTAGCCCGCACTTCACTAGACACTGCACTGGTTAGAAAATGTAGGCCAAATGGCTAGCCTTGAAGTGTGACAGACATGCATCCCGAATTGGAATGGGGCACTTTCGAGTTAGAAAGTGCCACGGGTAAAAATTCAATCCGAGAAGCTTTTGGACAGAAATCATTTAGACTATTTACTTAAATCGGGAGTCACCGGATTAGTTCAGGTATCTAAAACTCCAAGGTCTCACCATCAGCAGGAATAAGGACTTTATCTGACAAACCGTTTTTATCAATTGCTTCTTTAAGAATTGGTCGAGTCACTGCACAGTGATTGAGTGCCTCCATATGGTTCGCAACCACCTTATTAGGGGAAAGGCGAATAAACTCCATGACCTCATCAATAGACATCAATAACGGTTGACCAACGTCCATACGAGCACGACCTGCCGCGACTACTGTGATATCAGGTTTCAACTCAGTCAACGCTCGTTTTACATCATCGGTTAGAACTGTATCACCGCTAATGTAAATAGAAGGCTCATTGGGGAGCTCCAAGAAAAATCCAACACCATTAGCCATTACCTTGTGAATCCATCCATGGCCGTGCAAAGCCGGAACCGCGGTGAGCTTTCCGTCTAGAAAGTCGATAGTTTGCCAGTCTTCAATTCCCCAATTTACCGTTAAGTCATATTTTTCTAGGTAAGCCTTATCTTTGGCTGGTGTCGCAACTGGGATATTACGACTTGTTAAAAACATCTCACCTGCCGGATCTAGGTGATCTCCATGTTGTAATGCCTTGATACCAAGTGTTTGACTGTGAGTAATTAAGGTATGAGTAACCTTGTTTAGTAGCTCATCGGCATTACTTGGCATCTCAACGGTTGGATTTTTCGCGGCCTTAGCCTTAATGACTGAAAACGGAGGCATAGAGCCTTTTTTCCCCAACATAGGATCAATAAGGATAAATTTTTCGCCAGATTCAATAATAAATGTTGCGCTACGTAGGTGGTGGATCTTCATAATGCCTCTCTAAACTCACTAACAAGCCATGTTCTCTATGAGATTTAGTATGCTTCTTTCTAGTTTCTTGTGATACTGTCTTGAAAGTCAACATTCGCGCAAATCGAGACACTTGTGAACAAATCAACCGAGCTAATTAAAATTACGATGGTAGCCTTTGAAGGCATCAGTGCTTTTCATCTCTCTGTGCCTTGTCTGGTGTTTCAAGATATCTTTTTCGGTCAGCCGGTTCGGTTTGACTTGAGGATCTGTTGCGAAAACAGCTTGCAGTTTGAAACAAGCTCTGGATTTGGTGTGGTGATCGATAAAGATTTGAGCGCTATTAAAGAGGCGGATATTGTGATTGTTCCAAGCTGGCCAAATGACCTGCCAGAGCCAAGTGAGCGACTTATAGAGGCGCTAATAGAGCATCATGGGAAAGGTAAGCTACTAGTAGGACTCTGCCTCGGGTCTTATGTACTTGCATGTGCTGGCGTTCTCGATGGAAAACGTGCCACAAGCCATTGGGCGTTTTCCGAACAATTTCAGCAGCAATTTCCTAAGGTGGATTTTGACCCAAACCCTCTATTTGTTGAACATGAGACTATCATTACCTCTGCTGGAGTAGCTGCTTCACTCGATTGTTGTCTACATATAGTGCGCCGTTTGTGTGGTAGTGAGCTCGCGAATGATCTCGCACGTAAGATGGTGACTGCGCCATCTCGTACTGGTGGACAGCAGCAATACATACCAGCACCAGTCAACATAAAACCTCTTACAGAGACAAGTATTAGCCTTGTGATTGAGCTGGTGGAGCAGAGCCTTAATCAGTGTCACTCACTAGATGAAGTCGCTGAGCGCTGTGCGATGAGTAAACGTACCTTCACACGCCAGTTTAAATCCACCTATGGCTGTACATTTGGTGAATGGCTGCAAAACCGACGTTTGGAGCTTAGCCAACGTCTATTAGAAACCACGAAACTATCGATACCTCAAGTTGCAGAGCAAGCGGGTTTTGGCTCTGACAGTGTATTCAGAAAGCACTTTAAATCGGCTTTTCATGTATCGCCGATTCAGTGGCGCACTACATTCAAGCAATAGTCTTAATTTCATTGAGGGCGATGGGGCTAGATCGTCGCATCTATTACTTTTTGTATCTGAAACCTTGCAAGTTCAATTCTAGGCGTTTTTGGGGCATCACAAGCCAGCCCTAACATCACTAGTTTGAAGCTACAAAATGATTTGCCGAAATCAATAGAATGAGTTTTGACTATCTCGCTATAAGGCCACTTAGCGATGGTCTATCCAACATATGAGCACAAAAAAAGCGAGCACTAAGCTCGCTTTTAACCATCTGTTTTTAAAGTAAATTACAGTAGTTCTACCGACTATTGAGCAATCACGAATTCTTCGTTGGTTAGATTGCTATTAGTATCGCATCTGCTAGTAAGAGTGTGGTCAAAATTATTTAGACCACAATTTTAAACGACGTTGCAAAGATGAGTCTTACTCAATATCAGCAATTAGAACAACTATCCAAGCAAAGTGTAGGAAGTAAGCGCTATGTGACTCCCAGCAAAAGGATAAATTGCGCAGTCTAACTCAATGTAATCACGGTTTTTCGTTTTGTGGTTTCACTGTGTTTCAACGCATCAAGCATCTGCTCGAATTTAAAAGTGACAGGAATACTAACTTCAACACTCCCATTTTCAATACGCTCAAGCAGCGCTTCACCATTTTGCATTAATGTATGCCAATCATCTTTATCACCAAAATTATGTAACGCTCCAAGGGCTATTTCGTGGTAAGAAATAGTGCGCGTAAATGGAGGGTCAATGGGTTTAGCAATACGATCTTGAATGCAGACAATATGTCCATTCGCTCTTAACAGCGGCACTAAATGGGCGGCATTTTCCCCACTCACCGCATCAAAAATGGCGAAGTATTTCATGTCGATTTGAGATTGCTCCCGATAAACTTGGCGAATACCTAAGCTTTTGGCTCGCTCTTCGCTCAGACTCGCGGAGACAACATCAACGATATAACCCGCTCTGACAAGGATCTGGGATAACAAATTATTCACCGCGCCAAAACCAACGACAAGCACTTCTCTTTGTTGGGTTAATGGAATTTTTTCAAATGCTTGCCACGCAGTTAGCATCGGACAAGGCAGTGCCGCGGCAAGTTCAAAAGATAGGCTCTCAGGTAGTGTCATCACTCGCTCAACGTTCAAAACAGTATATTTAGCGAAGCTACCATGGCGATTTAGTGAACCATGATATGCCACTCGACGGCCAATTAGACTGGGATCAACTTTAGAACCTACTTGTACGACGACGCCGGCACCATCAACACCTGGAACATGGCCATTCGGCCAATTTAAAGGATTGGCTTTAATAAATTTCCAATCCACAGGGTTAATACCAATCGCTTTGTTTTGTACTAAGATTTCGCTGTCATCTAAAGCTGCTCTTTCAGCCTTACCTAAAACAAGACTGTGTTTCTCAGTTTGATATTGCCAAATTCGATAGGGTTCCATATCACTTCCACTCGCTTAATGAAAAGGTAAGGCACCAAAGAGTTATCGTCCTTGGTACCTGGTGTATTAGGCTTGATAAGTTGGATAATCGACGTAGCCTTCGGCTCCGCCCCCATACAAGGTCAACCTAGCATCGGCATCAAACTCGGCCAATGGTAAATCATGAGCAAATCGGGCGACTAAATCAGGGTTCGTTACAAAAGGAGTACCAAAGGCAACGAAATCAGCATACTGCTTATCTAGCAACTGTTGGGCAGATTGCTTGGTCAACTTTCCTGCAACCATGATTGGATTAGAGTATATTCGGCGTACTTGCTGGCGAAACTCTTCAGGCACCTCTACATAGCGTGATATGTTTTCTGAAAAATGCACATACGCAAGGTTCATCAGTTGTAGTTTTTCCAGCAATGCTAACGTTAGCGGAACAATTTCAACATCATCCCCAGCAAAACCCTCTCCGATATGAGGAGACAGACGAACCGCAACTCTTTCCCCACCAATTTCGTCGGTAAGTGCTTGCAACGTATCAACCAAAAAGCGCATGCGATTCTCTTGGCTGCCACCATATTGATCACTTCTTTGGTTGCTTTCTAAGCGTAAAAAGGTATCAAACAAGTAACCATGCGCAGCATGAATTTCCACGCCATCAAAACCAGCTTCAATGGCGTTTTTGCCCGCTTGTACAAAATCCGCAATCGTGCTCTTAATGTCTTGCAGCGTCATCTCCCGTGGCGTTTCAGTTTCAATCATCCCAAAGCCACCTTCAGCTAGTGGGCCAAATACTTGATCTGGGATTTTAATCGCTGATGGGGCTAACGGCTTAGTACCTGAAATATCAGAATGACTGCGTCGCCCCACATGCCAAAGTTGAGTAAATATTTTCCCGCCATCTTGATGCACAGCTTGGGTGGTTTTTTTCCAGCCTTCGATGTGCTCTGGGGTATAAATGCCCGGAGTCATCGAATAACCTCGTGCAGCCGCTGAGATCGGGGTGCCCTCTGATACAATGAGTCCAGCACTGGCACGCTGACGGTAGTAGGTTGCCATCATCTCGTTTGGTACATCACCAGGTTGAGACGTGCGTGAACGAGTCATCGGCGCCATCGCGATACGGTTTCTAGTCTCAAGTCCGTGACCTTTAAATACCTTAAACATACTTACCCCCTTAAGCTTTATACGTTGGATAATCAATCAGACCTTTCTCACCACCACCAAACAAGGTGTTTGGATCATGCTCTGCCAATGGGTAGCCGTGAAGTAGACGTTCAGGAAGATCGGGATTCGCCACAAAAGGTCGACCAAAGCCGATCATATCAGCCAGTCCGTCATCAATAGCTTGCTTTGCTTTTTCCGCATTATAACGACCTGCGTAGATCAGCACGCCTTGAAAAGCATTGCGCATTGCACGTTTGAATGAGACGGGTGTATCTGGTGCATCATCCCAATCGACTTCAGCAATATGTAGGTACACGATATGATGTTTATTGAGTAACGCTGCGGCAGCGGTATAAGTCTCAATAGGGTTAGCATCAACAGTACCATTTAAGGTTGTTAAAGGTGCCAAGCGCACACCAACGCGGTTAGCGCCAATTGCGTCCACCATTGCTGCAACGACTTCATCAAGAAAACGAAGACGATTTTCCAGGCTACCGCCGTATTCATCACTGCGGTTGTTAGCTTCGGAGTCAATGAATTGGTTGATCAAATAACCATTCGCCGCATGCAGTTCAATGCCATCAAAACCTGCTTCAATCGCATTCAATGCCGCTTGACGATAATCTGCAATGACTTGTTGAATATCTGCTTTTGTCATTGCTCTAGGCTGCACGACATCAACAAAACCTGGTTCATCACTGCCATTATCAACGAATACTTTTACGTTTTCCGCTTTTAACGCTGATGAAGAAATCGGTTGCTCACCACCGATGTTATCTGTGTGAGTGACTCTGCCCACATGCCAGAGCTGAGCGAAAATTGCGCCATTTTCTGCATGCACTGCTTGAGTTACTTTACGCCAGCCTGCGATCTGCTCAGGTGTGTAAATACCTGGGGTCCATGCATAGCCTTTTGCCGTCGCTGAAATTTGCGTACCTTCAGACACAATCAATCCTGCACTGGCACGCTGAGCGTAATAGGTTGCCATCATATCATTTGCGACATCACCAGGCTGACTGGCTCTTGAACGCGTCATCGGTGGCATGACAATGCGGTTTTTGAGTGTGAGTCCACCCAATGTGAATGGTTTAAATAGTGATAGTGACATAGTTGAGCCCTCTTCATTTGATAAGGGCATACTAGCAAATGAGTCACCAATCATTTATAGCAATAAAGGCAAATAATATTTGTATAAATTGCAACAATCAGCTTGTTTAAGCGGGTTACAGGGTTAGCTTTGGCTTAATAAAATCAATAAAAGCGGAGATCCGCTTGGCCACAGAAGAAGTCTTATAATACACAGCGTTGACTTGTTCTCTTCGTGGATGACTGATTTTTTCGCTCTCCAACAGCGAGATTAAACGTCCTTCGGCAATATCTTTATTCACCATAAACCCTGATAGACATGCAATGCCATTTCCTGCCAACACAATTTGTCGAATGGTTTCGCCATTACTTGATGACATCAAAGCGTCTAGTTGGGTAAAACCTTTTAAAGGCCAGTCATTCAAAATTTTGGGGGCGACAAATCCAATGAGATTATGCTGAGCAAGATCGCTGCTTTTAGTGGGGAGCCCGCGTTTTGAGATATATTCTGGTGAAGCTACAATATACAAGGGGCTTCGACCCAGCGACCGAGCATGTAGCGTTGAATCGCTCAACGTACCAATACGGATTGCTAAATCGGTTTTCTTTTCTAGTAAATCCACAATGCCTTCATTGGAAGTTATTTCTAGCTCAATATCGGGATAGGCTTGATTAAATGACTGCACCAATGGCACCAGTTGATGAAACACAAACGGACTAGCCGCGTCGACACGTAAACGGCCTTTGGGCAATTCCCCACGGGAAATAATATCTTCTTCCGCCTGCTGTAATTGCATTAACCCCACCCGCATAGAGTCAATGAACTGGCGTCCTTCATCGGTTAATTCAATACGTCTAGTGGTTCGGTTTAGAATAGTGACCCCAAGTTGACTCTCCACTTTACTGACCGCTCTGGATACTCGCGCGACTTGGATATCTAGGCTCTCTGCTGCCGCTGAAAAACCTCCGGTATCGACTACAGCTAGTAAAATGGCTAAATCATCAGATTTTGTTCGCATGCTATTTCCCTCAATTTTATCCAATCGCTCATCAGCTTTATTGCATTTATAACAAATATCATTTGTAAAAACCTCTGTTTTTCACAAAACATCTTTAATGCAAAATGCCCCCCATCAATTAACAACGCGACGGCATAGCGACCAATACATCGGCTATTGCTGGTCATTTTCAAACAACAGAGAGTAAATATTATGCCTTTAGCACTTCTTGCATTGACGCTCAGCGCCTTTGCTATTGGAACAACGGAGTTTGTGATCGTGGGGCTACTCCCGACCATGGCCTCCGACCTAAATATATCACTGCCTTCAGCAGGCTTGCTGGTTAGCCTTTATGCACTTGGTGTTGCCATTGGCGCCCCGGTTTTAACGGCTTTAACAGGAAAGTGGAATCGTAAACACGTATTGATTACCGTCATGTCACTGTTTGTTGTCGGTAACTTAGTTGCATGGCAAGCACCTGGATATAACACCCTGATTATCGCTCGTATTTTGACAGGTTTAGCCCATGGTGTATTTTTCTCCATTGGTTCAACCATTGCTACCGGTCTGGTACCAAAAGAAAAAGCCGCCAGCGCCATTGCGATTATGTTCACTGGTTTAACCGTGGCGTTAGTCACAGGCGTGCCGCTTGGGACATACATAGGTCAAACCTTTGGCTGGCAATCAACCTTCTTAGTTGTTGCGCTATTAGGTTTAATCGCATTAATTGGTAGTGCTTTCTTAGTACCAAATAACTTAAAACAACCTGCTGCAGCTAAGCTTTCATCGCAGCTTAAGGTATTAACTCAACCTAGATTATTACTGGTTTATGCGATTACTGCACTGGGTTATGGCGGCACTTTTACAGCATTCACTTTCCTTGCTCCTATTTTGCAGCAAGAAACTGGCTTTAGTGCGAATGCAATTAGTTTAATTATGTTGGTTTATGGAGTCTCAGTTGCGATTGGTAATATTTGGGGCGGAAAAATGGCCGATAAAATTGGCCCAATAAAAGCCCTTAGCATTATTTTTACTGGTCTTGCAGCTGTGCTTATCGTGTTCAATTTTACCGCCGTTAACCCTATTGCCGCGGTAGCCACGATTTTAGTTTGGGGGGCATTTGCATTCGGTAATGTTCCAGGTTTACAAGTATATGTAGTGAAACTTGCTGAAAAATATACACCAGATGCAGTGGATGTTGCTTCCGGTTTAAACATTGCCGCCTTTAACGTTGGTATTGCACTTGGTTCATGGGGCGGAGGGATGGTTGTCGCTGAAGCAGGCTTAATGCATACACCTTGGGTAGGTGCAGTAGTTGTACTGATAGCGCTTGCTTTGACCCGCTTTAGTGGCCGTCTTGATAAGCGTGCAGAAAGTTAATGGTAAAAATGTATTAATGAAATAAACACGACTCTTACCCTTAGAGCTGGTCAATGCAGCAGCATTGGCCAGCTTTTCGCAACTTATATTGATTGGTATTAGACAAGATTGAAACTGATAAGAGGCACTCAATGAAAACCGTTTTTATTACTGGAGCTAATCGTGGCTTAGGATTAGAGCTTGCAAAGCAATATGCACAGCGACATTACAAGGTCATCGCTTGCTGTCGCGATATTGATTCAGCGCATGAGTTAACCCTGTTAGCACAACAGTATTCAACCATTCGCCCTTATGCTCTAGATGTTAGTCATGAAACAGATATTCTCGCTTTAACTGAGGTGTTTAAAGAGCAACCTATTGATGTACTTATTCATAATGCTGGGGTGAGTGGTGAAGGATGTGACAACTTAGGCAATATGGATCAGCAAAGATGGCTAGAGGTGTTAAAGGTCAATACCATCGCACCCATGTTAATCACGCAGGCCTTGCTCAATAATATTCTAGCCGGCCAAGATAAAACCATAATCGGGATGACCTCAATACTGGCCAGTATTGATGATAACCGCTCAGGGGGACGATACAGCTATCGAGCATCAAAAGCGGCCCTCAACCAAATAATTAAATCTCTAGCCTGTGAATTATCCGAAGCGGGAGTGAAGACCATGGCAATTCATCCAGGTTGGGTAAAAACCGATATGGGTGGAAAGGAAGGCAAGGTAACAGTAAAAGAGAGTGTTACAGGCATGCTTAATGTTATCGACAATTTAAAACTTAAGCATTCAGGTTCATTTTTTGTCTACGATGGCACTCAATTGCCATGGTAAGCCTAGTAGTTACGTCTCATACAAACTCTAAGGGTAGGATATGCTTTTAACCTTTATAGTTTTAATCCTTTCTATTGTCGCTTTGCTCGGGTGGTATTTACACAAAGTCTCCCGTGACATTTCCAAAATTGACTGGGATTGGGATGACGATGAGATCCTATAAATTGATATTGCCTGCATCTATGGCTGGTCACATTACATATCCTAAGGAACGACTGCGATCTTACTCTGGAATGAGTAAATACTTTAACGTGATGTATGGAATCCACTCCCTCCTTAGCAATCTAGACTTAGGAGTGTGAGAAAAGACCGAGGGTTCCAATATGTTGACTAAAAATGTTATCGCTATCGACTTAGCAAAAAATGTTCTTCAAGCCTGCCATATCAGCATTCATGGTGAGCTAATGTCCAATAAACCTCTGAGTCGCCAGAAGATGAAAGAGTTCTTGGCAAAGGCTAAGCCTTCGATTGTCGCCATGGAAGGTTGTTGCGGTTGCCATTACTGGGGGCAATTAGCAGAAAAACTTGGGCATGAAGTCCGAATCATTAACCCTAAGAAGGTGAAAGGATACCTAGAAGGTCATAAAACGGATCATAATGATGCTCTCGCCATCGCTAACGCCGCTATACAAATTGGTATCAAGTACAGTCGTCCAAAGTCATTGGAACAACAAGCTATGCATTCTTTAGAAACTAGCCGTAGATTCTTATCTCGTAGTGTTGTTTCCCTAGCTCTTCACATTAGAGGGACAATTTTGGGCTACGGGATAGCAAACCCTAGAGGTGAAAAAGGCTTAAAAGCGTCGGTTCAAACCGTGCTTGATGGCGATACACCAATACCCTCCAATATCGTATCCGTTCTGTCGATGCTTTGGGAGCAATATAAAGAACTTAAAGCAAAACTCATCGCATTCGAAAAAGAGAAAAATGCTTTAACCCGTCAGATAGAGCCGTGCCAACGATTAATGGGCATTGAAGGGGTTGGTGAAACAACTGCTGCGATGCTCTATACAACTCTTGGTGATGGAAAGCAGTTCAAGAATGGAAGACAAGCTTCAGCATTTGTTGGTCTTACACCTAAACAGCACAGTTCAGGAGGCAAAGTTTTTATGATTGGGATCGATAAATGCGGTGGTGTGAAGGAGCTACGCTCGCTTCTTTATCTTGGCGCAATGTCATACGTTGGGCGACTACCCGAAAAACCGAAGACTCAGAAGGACGCTTGGTTGAGGAACATCATAGATCGTATCGGCTTCAAGAAGGCCTGCATTGCACTGGCTAACAAAGTGGTACGTACTGCGTGGGCAATGCTTCGGTATGAGACTGAATATAAACCAGTATTACTCACTCATTAATCACTACCAAATTTTTAAATTTTACAAAATGATGATGCATAAAAGGTAAGACCAACCTACTGAGAACCTGGCCATTCTGTCATGCTGTAAAAAGCTGCTAACGCGATAAGGACAGTAGGTGCGCAAAACATCAAAGGCTAGAGGGTAGCTCCTTCAATAAGAAGCCGAATATACGACCGCATCTTAACTTTTATTGCCAAAATCACTTTGTAAATACGTGGATTCCATATATGAAATGGGGCAAGCAATGATCGCGCTTAGAAAAGTCTGGGCATCACAAGCCAGCCCTAACATCACTAGTTTGAAGCTACAAAATGATTTGCCGAAATCAATAGAATGAGTTTTGACTATCTCGCTATAAGGCCACTTAGCGATGGTCTATCCAACATATGAGCACAAAAAAAGCGAGCACTAAGCTCGCTTTTAACTATCTGTTTTTGAAAAAATTACAGCAGTTCAACCGACTGCTGGGCGATCACGAATTCTTCGTTGGTTGGGATAACCATTGCTACTGCGTCTAACATTTCAGACTTAGCGATGATCCCTTCAGCACCAAAGCGAGCAGATTCGTTACCTGCTACATCTTCAACGAAACCTAGAATCTTAAGGTTGTTTAGGATTTCACGACGAATTGGTAGAGAGTTCTCACCGATACCACCAGTGAAGATGATGCCGTCTAAAGAATCTAGCGTTGCAAGGTAAGAAGCAATGTATTTTGATACGCGGTAAGTAAACACCTCAAACGCAAGCTTAGCGCCTTCATGGCCCTCTTCCATTGCTTCTAAGATGCCACGAGCATCGCTCGTAAGACCAGACACGCCAAGGAAGCCAGACTCCTTGTTTAGAGAGTTAAATACTTGCTCTTGTGACCAGCCTTTCTTAAGTAGGTATTCGATGATGCCAGGGTCTAGGTCACCACAACGTGTGCCCATCATTAGGCCTGAAAGTGGTGTGAAGCCCATAGAAGTATCAACACTGTTACCATCTTTAATAGCACATACAGATGCGCCGTTACCTAGGTGAACAGAGATGAAGCTCGATTTTTCGATTGGCTTGTTAACCATCTTCGCAGCTTCACGGCTAACGAAGTAGTGGCTAGTGCCGTGGAAACCGTAGCGACGTACGCCGAAGTCTGTGTATAGCTCTTTTGCGATTGCACCAGTGAATGCACGTTGAGGCATTGTTTGGTGGAAAGCAGTATCAAATACAGCGAACTGAGGTAGAGAAGGGAAAGCTTCAATTGCAGCACGGATACCGATAGCACCTGCTGGGTTATGAAGTGGAGCTAGGTCAGATAGGCTTTCAATTTCGTTCGTTACTTCTTCAGTAATGCGAACCGTTTGAGTGAACTTCTCACCGCCGTGTACGATACGGTGACCGATAGCCACGATATCAGCCGTGAAGCCTAGGTCTTCCATCAGGCCAACCAATTTGCCAATGGCAATTTTGTGGTGGTTATCTTCACCTTGAATGGCAATTTCAGTTTTCTCGCCTTGGAATTTCCAGCTCATACGAGCATCTTCAAGACCAAAACACTCCCCTAGGCCACTTAATACTGCTTCACCAGAAACAGAATCGATTACAGCAAATTTTAGGGATGAACTACCCGAGTTAATAACCAGAACAAACGAATTAGACATTGGATATGGATCCTGTTTCAGTACGAATTGGATGAAGTGTTTACTTCAATTTTAGTTAAGTCCATTATTCAATAATTTTTGAATCTTTCAACTTTTGTTTTGAAAAAATCACTAAATGAACACAATTAAGTTGATCTTGGTCATTAAATTATTTATTTCGAGAGCGGAATTAAAAAATAGTTGAATAAGAAAATTAATGAACAGGTGACGCAAACGAGTGCTCACGTTATTTTTAACTTGATTCAGTTAATTAAAGCGACTTGAACAAATGCAGGTGATCCGCTTGAAAAACAACCACCCTTCCCTTTCGTCTGCTTATCATTACCGATAACTTTTTGCTCGATTTCTCAATTGCTCAGTGTTTGCATCAAAAAGCTCACTGAAGTTGAGAATAGTGATCTGATCTTATTTTGATTGCCTTCGAGCACAACTCTACGAATAGATGCACTGTAACGACGCTTAGATAGCCTTCACTCTTCGTTTCAGCATCTTGTAGCACGTTCTTTTGGTATAGGCTTAGAACGCGATACAGCTAAGTTTTGGCACTAACATTCGTTCTAGGCGCGATGCTTAGTTTCATGGACGAAGCATAGTTACAGGAACGAAGCTTGATTAAAGTAAGTTAGCTACGAATATCGAGCCAACCAAAGCTTAAGTTCAAATAACAGGCACAAAAAAGCCGAGCATTACGCTCGGCTTTTAAATTCAGTGTCTAGACCTAAAGCGTCTAAGCGACAGGTTGATTAACCTTCGTTGCGCTCTGGACGACGACCACGGTTACCACCGCCATTGCCGTTACCATGGCCACGTTCGCCACGGAAGTTACCACGGTGATCGCCACCACGGTTACGGTCGAAACGACGTTCGCCATCACGTCCGCCAGCAGAGTTACCATCGCGAGCACCATCACGGTTGCCACGGTATCCACCACGACCGCCTTCACGGTTACCACCTTCGCGGTTGCCGCCTTCACGGTTACCACGGTAGCCGCCACCATCACGACCGCCACGGTTGCCACCACGGTTGCCATCACGACCGCCGCCGCCACGACGAGGCTCACGGAAGTCATTGAAATCAACAACTACAGCGCCAGCTTCTTTTTGACGAATGCGAAGTTTGCTTAGCTTACCAGCAGTTTCAGAGTTCATTGCTTTTGGCAGTTGAACGTAAGTAGAACCTTGGTCTAGCTTGATAGCACCGATAGAACCTTTAGTTAGGCCAAGTTCGTTTGCTAGTGCGCCAACGATGTCTTTAACCTGAACGCCTTGCTCACGGCCAACTTGTAGTTGGTAAGTATCCCAATCTTGAGTATTGAAGTTGCGACCACCACCGTCACGGCCGTTGTCACGATCTTCACGACGCTCTTTGCGACGGTTCTTATCACGCTCAATAGCAGCGATCATTGGGTCTTCGCCAACGTAGAATAGTGGGCTCTTACCTTGCTGACGCTTAAGAAGCATTGCAGCTAGAGTAGCAGCATCAACTTCTAGAGACTCTTGAAGAGTAGAGATAAGACCTGCAAAGTTTTCTAGTGCTTTGCTTTCTTTCTCAGTTTCAAGTTCAGCGCCAAGCTTAGCAACACGTGCAGCAGCAACTTGGTCACGTAGAGGAAGTTGAATTTCTTCCATTTGAGACTTAGTTACGCGCTCGATTGTGCGAAGCATGCGAATTTGGTTAGTGCGAACTAGTAGGATCGCTTTACCTTTACGTCCAGCACGGCCAGTACGACCAATACGGTGGATGTAAGATTCAACATCGAATGGGATGTCGTAGTTGAATACGTGAGTGATACGTGGAACATCAAGACCACGAGCTACAACGTCAGTTGCAACTAGGATGTCGATAACACCTTGTTTGATGTGATCAACAGTACGCTCACGTAGAGACTGAGGAATATCACCGTGCAGTGCAGCAGCTTTGAAGCCACGTGCAGATAGCCAATCAGCTAGACGCTCAGTGTCTTGACGAGTACGTACGAATACGATTGACGCGTCAGTTTCTTCGGTTTCTAGAAGACGAGACATTGCTTCGTCTTTTTCTACGCCTTTAACAACCCAGAAGTTCTGCGCTACTTTATCAACTGTGTGGTTAGTACCAGCAACGTCAACTTTAGCCGGGTTACGTAGGTAACGGTCAACAATAGTCTTAACCATTGGAGGCATAGTTGCAGAGAAAAGTACACGTTGTGCAGATTCTGGAGCTTGCTCTAGGATCCAAGTAACGTCATCTACGAAGCCCATTTTCAGCATTTCATCTGCTTCATCAAGAACAAATGTGTGTGCTTCATCTAGGTGTAGACGGTCACGAGTTAGTAAGTCTTTAACACGACCTGGAGTACCAACAACAATGTGAGCACCGCGGCTTAGAGCACGCATTTGGTCAACAATTGAAGCACCACCGTAGATTTCAATAACTTTAAGACCTTTGATATCACGGCCAAGGTTTTTGATTTCCGCAGCAACTTGAATCGCTAGCTCACGAGTAGGAGCCATGATGATTGCTTGTGGTTTGTGTTGGTTCAGGTTGATTTTGTTAAGTAAAGGCAGAGAGAATGCTGCTGTTTTACCAGTACCAGTCTGTGCTTTACCTAGTGCGTCACGGCCTTCAAGAAGAAGAGGAATAGCTGCTGCTTGGATTGGAGTCGGAGAAACGAAACCCATGCTATCAAGAGCTGAAAGAATGTTATCGTTTAGGGCTAATTCATTAAATTGAATTACAGATTCGGACATTGGGATCCCACTATATATAAGTAAACAAAAGGTCCCGGGAGCTCTATCAATTCCAATACTGATCCAATCAGATACTGATTCCATTCAGAGTTACGAAGCAGTAATAAAACACTTCAAGCCATTAGGGACGTCTAAGGGAGGCGGATTATTCCCTAAATGCATAAAAAAATCCAGAAAAAATTGAAATACATCACATATTTTTCGCTTTTACATCAATACTGGTTATCATATCGTCAAAACTTGATGAATATCTCGTCACAGCACCCATCTCCTAGCAAATTGACCTAGTTAAATAAGAGGGCAATTAATTAACGCTCACTTCGCCTTTAAGTAGTAATCAAGCCTCGCAATGATTATAGTGTGCTCAATTGTCCTCGATAGATAAAAGTCAAAATGTTTCAAGATAATCCTCTACTCGCTCAGCTCAAGCAGCAAATCCAAGAAACCCTCCCTAAAAAGGAAGGTACCATCAAAGCCACTGAAAAAGGTTTTGGTTTTCTCGAAGTTGATAGCAAAACAAGCTTCTTTATCCCGCCTCCGTACATGAAGAAATGTGTGCACGGTGACAAGGTGATTGCCATCATTCGCACAGAGAAAGAGCGCGAAGTAGCAGAGCCTGAGGAATTGGTTGAACAAGGTCTTACTCGCTTTATTGCACGAGTTAAGCTTTTCAAAGGCCGATTGAACGTTGTTCCTGATCACCCGCAGCTCAAAAAACTGCAACTTAAAGCGAAAGCAATGAAGGGTCTAAACCCTGAAACGCTTAAAGAAGGTGACTGGGTTGTTGCTCATATCGTTCAACACCCATTAAAAGGTGACAATGGTTTCTTGGCTCAGATCTCTGAGAAAATCACAGACGCTGACGACAAGATTGCACCTTGGTGGGTAACGCTGGCACAAAACGATCTACCAAACAGCGAGCCTGAAGGCATCGACAACTGGCTAATCAACGATGACGCCGATCTTGAACGTGTAGACATGACGCACGTCCCTTTTGTGACTATCGATGGCGAAAGCACAAAAGATATGGATGACGCGCTTTACGCGAAGAAGAAAGAGAACGGTGATTTTGAACTGACTATCGCAATTGCTGATCCAACGGCTTACATCTCTCCAGATGATGCGATGGATAAAGTGGCACGCGAGCGCGGTTTCACTATCTACCTTCCTGGTCGCAACATCCCAATGTTGCCTCGTGATCTTGCTGACAACCTATGTTCACTGATCGAGAACGAAGTTCGTCCTGCACTTTGCTGCACAGTAACGGTATCTAAAGATGGCGTTATCGGTGATGACATTAACTTCTTCGCTGCAAACATCAAATCTCATGCTCGTCTTGCTTACGACAACGTATCAGACTGGCTAGAAACAGGTGCATCAGAGAAATGGCAACCATCAGAAGAGATTGCTGCAATTGTTTCTGATCTTCACCAATTTGCTCAAGCACGTTCAGCATGGCGCTCAGCAAACGCTGTTGTGTTCCCAGATCGCCCTGACTACCGCTTTGAACTGAGCGAAGATAACGATGTTGTCGCTATCCACGCTGACATGCGTCGTAGCGCAAACAAGCTGGTTGAAGAATCAATGATCAGCGCGAACATCTGTGCGGGCCGAGTACTAAAAGAGAGCTTCAACCAAGGTGTGTTTAACTGCCATTCTGGTTTCAAGGCTGAGAAAATCTCCGACGTTCTTGAACTGGTAAACCCGCAAGCGGAAACGCCGTTCACTGAAGAGCAAATCATTTCTCTAGAAGGTTTTGCTACTCTACGTCGTTGGTTAGGTTCTTTAGATAACAGCTACTACGACAACCGTATTCGTAAATTCCAAGCGTATAGCGAGATCAGCAATGAGCCTGCACCGCACTACGCGATGGGATTAGATATTTACGCAACTTGGACTTCTCCAATTCGTAAATATGGCGACATGATTAACCACCGTATGCTTAAAGCACACATCTTAGGTAAAGCGCCAATTCAAACACCAGATGAAACTATCGGTGATGAACTTGCCCTGCACCGCCGTCACCACGGCATGGCTGAGCGTAATGTTGGCGATTGGTTGTATGCTCGCACTCTAGCCAATGCTCCAGCAGAAGAAACTCGTTTCCAAGCTGAGATTTTCGATATTAACCGTGCAGGTATGCGTGTACGTTTACTTGAAAATGGTGCTGCTGCATTTATCCCTGGATCTCTCATTCTTAATAATAAAGAAAGAATAGAGTGCAACGGTGATATGGGTACTGTATCTATCGATAAAGAAATGGTATACAAACTGGGAGACGTTTTAGAAGTAGTTCTCTCTGAAGTTAATCAGGAAAACCGTAACTTAGTAGCAAAACCTACTCAAGTATTTGCGGACTTGCCTAGCGTGCCTGAAACGACAAACGAAACCGAAGCTTAAAGGCTTTAACAGCTACAGCTTTCAAGGTCAAAGCTTTCAAGGTCAAAAGCTTCAAAGGTTCACTTCTAAAGGCGCTAATTATTAGCGCCTTTTTTGTAAATGTCTCATGCTTAAACAATACTTAAAAAAAACAATCAATAAGCAATCAATTTACAACGTCAAAGAAGCTCACTATGTCATCAATCACAGTTACTCAGTTCAGAAACTTCATTCCCAGGAGACGAGAACGTTATCCTGCCTCTAAAAACGGTATCTTTATAGTGTCGAAAGGCAGCATTTCTTTTGTGTTGCCCAATGGTACTCAAGCCTCGTTGCAAGCGGGAGATTTCACCCTTTACAATTCTGGTCAGATTAAAGACATCACGGTTAACACTGAAAATGGCGAATTCAGCGCAACCTGCTTAGATTTTGATTTGGCTATCTTTCAAAAGTTCATTAATCAGTTCAGCGATTTAGAGTCCGCTCGAATCCCAGACAAGTACATTAAGTTCAATCAAACGGATACTGAGCTCTGTCAGTTGAAAGATCTCATCATGTCACTGGCCAACTCTTCTTCTCAGAATGACTACGCACTCACTCAATTAGGCTTAAGTTTGCTGTCTTTGATGGTGGAACAGTACCCAGCTCTATTGGCTATTATTGCTCGAGCTTCAAGGTTAACCGTGACCCAAAGAGTCATTCATTACATCGAGCAAAACATTGAAAACAATATCTCTTTGGATACGCTCGCCAGTTACATGGGAATGTCACCGGCTACGCTTAAACGTCGCTTATCGGCTGAAGATCTGTCGTTCTCAAACTTATTAAAGATAAAACGTATTGCTCATGCAGCCACTCAGCTAAGAACATCGGATAAGTCGATCACTCAAATCGCGTATGAGTCAGGCTTTAAAAGTGCCGCTCACTTCAGCACGGCCTTTAAAACGTATCACGGAAAAACACCAAAAGACTTCCGATCGCTAGTGGCACAAGCACAACTGCAGAGCGTAAAGCCGCAAGTTTAAAGAAACAAAGCGATAGATTGATGTGGACGTCTTAGTTGGGAACTGGTGTAAACCAAGTGGCTTCAATATTAAGCCACTTGGGTGTGGGATGAGATGATTTGGCTTTGGGATTCAGTGGTTGAGTTTTGATACTCATTGATTCAGCTTTGCGAGCAGGCCACCAGCAAACGTGAAAACAGAGTGACTATGACCAGAAGTACGATTTAGGGTCTTTTTCTATTTCCGCCAAAATAGCATCAAGATCCTTCGATTTAGGAAGGTACGGATACGGCCCCCAATTCACAGAGTCGGTTTCGACATCCCCTTCAAGCGGCACCATCACTAACCAACAAGACAGCGACTCATCAAAAGTCACGCAGACGATCTCGTTTGTATAATCACTGTGAGATGAGTCGAGTAGATAATGCGCCTGAGAAAACAGCACACCACCCTCACACTCTTCATATAGGGATTTGCCTAGCTCGACAGGTAAACTTCGATTTCGAGATGTACAGAGCCTCTCGGCCCCAATTAAAAGACGATTCAGCTCGATATGAATGACGGACATAACACCCCTTGTAACTTCATAGAAACTTCATAGAAACTTCTAAGTAGTGAATTCCTCTACTTAGCTTAGGACTCAACAAACATTTTAGCGAACAAGCGTAATCAAAATACCTGCCCTGCTCCCAGAAACGAATCTTGCTTTCGGAAACCCAGAAAGCTACGACTCATCAAGCGAACAGCTATACATCGAGAGTATGGAATTTCACAAAAGTGTCATATAACCGACCTATCATATGCGACAAATGTTATTAACTAGGAGTTGTTTATGTTACGAGTCGCGCTTGCCTCTCTTTTATCCTTAGCCCTGTCTTCTCATGCTGCTTTAGCACAAGAAACCACTATTTCGGGCTCCACTTCAGTATCACGAGTGATGGATGTATTAGCTGAGGAGTACAACAAGACTCACCCTGATAACTATATTGCGGTTCAGGGCATTGGTTCTACAGCAGGTATTACCATGGTTAATAAAGGTGTCTCTGACATCGGTATGAGCTCGCGTTATTTAACCGACCGCGAACAAGACGAGAAGTTGAAGGTATTTCCAATTGCCTTTGACGGCCTAGCTGTAGTAACTAACCGCTCAAACGCTGTAAGCAACGTTACACGTGAGCAGCTGTTCGATATCTACAAAGGCAAAATCACGAACTGGAAAGCTGTGGGTGGCGCAGATCAGCCTATCGCAGTTGTCACTCGCGAAGCGTCTTCTGGCTCACGCTATAGCTTCGAAAGCTTGCTTGGTTTAACGAAGATCATTAATGACCGTCTAGTGTCTGACATCAACCCAAATAACTTGGTTGTAAACAGCAACAGCATGGTTAAAACGATTGTTAACCATAACCCACACGCGATTGGTTTTATCTCTGTTGGTTCAATCGACCGTTCGATTAAAGCAATTACATTTGAAGGCGTAGAGCCAACATCTAAGAACATTGCTAACCACAGCTATGAATTGGCTCGCCCATTCTTGTTGCTGCACAAGACAGACTCAGTTTCTGACGAGAGCAAAGACTTCATCAAGTTCGTGAAGTCAAAGCAAGGGCAAGACCTTATCGAAGAGTACGGCTACACTCGCATTAAATAAGTGAGTGAGTTTTATCTTATGAAAAAAAAGAGAGAGCATTAAGCTCTCTCTTTTTTTGGAATCTATATGGTTCGTTTAGAAGTGAAGTTGAATCACTGAAACGATCACAGCGCCAGGACGACGAATACCTTCGATTTCTACGCGGATTTCGCGTTCAATCTCTAGGCCTTTCTTAATTGGCGTTACTTTTGTTAGCGTACTTTTAGCACGAACGTTACTGCCCGATTTAACAGGGTATGGGAAACGTACTTGGTTAAGACCAATGTTTACGACCATCTTCGCTGTTGGGAATTGAGACTTGTCAGGGTCAACACTGTCAGTCAATCGAGGAAGCAGAGATAAAGTTAAAAAACCATGTGCGATGGTTGTTTTGAACGGAGAGTCTGTTTCCGCTTTTTCAGGTTCAGTGTGAATCCACTGCATATCTTCAGTAACAAGGCCGAACTGGTTAATACGGTCTTGACTTACATTGATCCAGTCGCCAGTATGGATGACTTCACCGATCTGCTGATTAAGCTCATCAAACACAAGTTGTGCTTCAGGCTTAAGTACGATCGGCTGTTCCACCGGCATCTCTGGTGCATCTTCATTGACAGCAGGTTTGTGGTGATCACGAACCCACGCAAAGAAATGGCTATTTTGCGTACGATTAAGAAAGTCGCCCCAGTAATCTCTAAGAGCTGGAGACATCCATTGCATAAACTCTGAGTGTTGCGAAGACATGCTATCGCCTCGGTGTTTAAATAAATCAATGACTTTCATAAGAACCTCAATGCACAAAAAATTTCAATATAACTTCGTAATTTTGAAACACTTCACACTATTGTGCAAATGTTTTCGAGCATACAACCGTTAGCTGAACCTTGTTAAAATCATATTAAACATATACTTACCAATAAAACATCATTTTATTACAAAACCCAAATTAGAGTGTTAGCTCTATCACATGACAAACATTTGTTTATATAAAAGGCGTTTTTATTCATAAGTGGAATAAAAAAAGGCTTAGCGCAATGCTAAACCTTAGTTTTTACAAGGAATTAGTTTTCCGAGGGTTGGTCTTGTAAGAGACGAATCTTACAAGACACTCAATCCTCTATTCGTCATCAAGCGGAACCAGCTTGGTATTACCACCGTGTGCTTTCTCACGCTTACGTTGCACGAATGCGTAGAAGCCAGGGATTAGGAACGTACCCGCCAGTAATACACATAACAGGCCGCCGATCAGTGAAATACCCAGAGAGTTCTGACTCACGTGACCTGCGCCCGCAGCGAAGATAAGCGGGAAGATACCTAAGATGAACGACCAAGACGTCATGTTCACAGCACGGAAACGCAGTGTACCGCCCTTCACCGCTGCATCTTCAATCGGTGCGTCTTTCTCTTCACGCTCTACCTTTGCGAATTCCACAATCAAGATTGCGTTCTTCGCGGCCAAGGCTATCAAGAGAACCAAACCTATTTGTGCATAAAGGTTCAGCGGAGTGCCCGTTAGATTCAATGCCAAGAAGGAGCCTAAGGTTGCGACAGGTACCACGAGGATAATCGCAATCGGAATTGTCCAACTCTCGTATTGAGCCACCATAAACAGGTAGATGAAGATCAGAGCCAGTGCGAAAGCAAAGATCGCTTGGTTACCTGCTAGTACTTCTTGGTAAGCCATGCCTGTCCATTCGTACTGATACCCCTGAGGCAATACTTCTGCAGCTACGCGTTCCATTGCCGCAATCGCATCACCACTTGAGTAACCTTCTGCAGGTTGACCTTGAATCACGGCACTGCGGTACATGTTGTAACGCCATGCTACATCTGGTTCGAAGATCTGATCGTAAGTCACCAATGTGCTTAACGGGATCATCTCGCCATTAGACGAACGAACGTGGAATCGTTGTAGGTCGTCCATGCTGCTACGGTGTTCACTGTCAGCTTGCATGGTTACGCGGAAGTTCTTACCAAACATGGTGAAGTCGTTCACGTACAACGAACCAAGGTTACCTTGTAGTGTTTGGAAAATTTCCGACAACGGAATACCTAATTGCTGCGCTTTCTCACGGTCAATATCGACATAGTAGTGAGGTACGTTCGCACGGAAAGTACTGAATGTGTGTGAAATCTCAGGCTGTTTAGTGGCCTCAGCAATCACGTCATTCATAACCATCGCTAGATCAGTACGGCTACGACCTAATGTATCTTCTAGAACAAACTCAAATCCAGACGCTGCACCCATACCCGGTACTGCTGGAGGCCCCATCGCAAACACGACAGCTTGAGGAAGTTCAGTCGCAGCACGACCATTAATACGCTGTGAGATAGCCTGAGCAGAGTGTTGACCATCCAGTGCATTACGCATGTCCCAATCGTGAAGCTTGATGAACATTGACGCACCATTCGACGCAGAAGCGCCCGTCATAAATGCGTAGCCGTTAACCAGTGTTACGCCATCAACACCCGGCTCTTGTTCAACCATTTCAAGCAGCTGCTTAGTCACTTCTTCGGTTCGAGACAAGGATGCCGCGTCAGGAAGCTGAACGTTAACCAGCAAAATGCCTTTATCTTCTTGAGGTACAAACGCCGTAGACGTGGTTTTCGCGAAGTAAGTTACCGCTGCTAGCGCCACAACGAAGAAGGTAAACAGCAGAACACCCTTTTTCACAAGGAAGCCTGCAATTTGACCGTATTTGTTGGTTACTGATTCAAGACCACGGTTAAACGCTTGGTACCAACGAGCCGTGTTACCACCACCCTGCTTAAGAACCAGTGAACACAATGCAGGTGATAGCGTTAATGCGTTAATTGAAGAGATAACAACCGCGATACAGATAGTCAGAGCGAACTGACGGTACATGATGCCAGTAATACCAGGAAGCATTGCAACAGGGATGAATACCGCAAGTAGAACCAAGGTCGACGTAATGATCGGCCCCGTTACTTCTTTCATCGCAATAAGCGTGGCTTTACGCGGTGAAATGGTTGGGTCTTTAGCCATTGTGGTATCAACGTTCTCGATAACCAAGATCGCATCATCTACTACGATACCAATCGCTAGTATCAAACCAAACAGGGTTACCGTGTTGATGGTGAAACCCGTCATCTGCATGATGGCAAACGTACCAATCAAAGATACCGGAATCGCAACTACAGGAATCAAAGTCGCACGCGCACTACCTAAGAACAGATACGTTACCGCGATAACCAGTAAGATCGCTTCAATTAGCGTTTTTACTACGCCTTTGATCGACTCTGCAACGAAGAGTGTCGTGTCATAACTCGCCTCATAAGCAACGCCTTCAGGGAAATTTTTGCCTAAATTATCCAGCATCGCCATCACCGCTTTACCACTTTCCAGCGCGTTAGCGTCTGATTGAAGTGACAACGTTACGATTGAAGCGTCTTGACCACGGTATTTACCATTGCCATCGTAGAACTTTTTACCAAGCTCAACGCGTGAAACGTCTTTTAAATAAACCGTTGAACCATCTTGGTTTGCACGAAGTACAACATTTTCAAACTCATCAGCCGTTTCTAGTCGGCCTTTGGTTACCAAGTTGAACTGCACTTCTTGTGCGTTGTTGTAAGGTGCAGCACCAATACGACCAGCCGCTACCTGAACGTTCTGTTCAGCCAAGGCGCGATTCACATCAGAGGTGGTTATATTGAGGTTAGCCATTTTCTCAGGGTCTAACCAAACACGCATCGCGTATTCGCCACCACCCAATACGTTAACTTCACTGATACCCTTTACACGGGCCAATTGGTCTTTAATGTTCAAGTTCACGTAGTTGATCAAGAATTGATCGTCATACTCTCCGTTCGGCGAGTAGAAGTTCAATACCATCAGCAAGTCAGGAGAACGCTTCTTGACCGTTACACCCACCATTCTTACTTCTTGTGGAAGTTTCGATTCGATCTGAGCAACACGGTTCTGCACGTTGACCTGAGCCATATCAGCATCAGTACCGACATCAAAGGTCACGTTAAGGTTGTATGAACCATCGTTAGCACTTTTAGAGGACATGTAGATCATATCTTCTACGCCGTTAACCGACGTTTCTATGGGGTCGGCTATCGCCTGCTCCACCACTTCAGCACTTGCGCCCGTATAGAATGCAGACACACTGACCGACGGTGGGCTAATTTTTGGATATTCAGCCACCGGCAAGATAGCGAGAGAAATCGCACCCGCCAGCGTTAATATGATGGATATAACAAGGGCAAACTTAGGCCTTTGAATAAAGAAACGACTCAACATAAATAGCCCCCTTACTCAGCTTGTTCAGCAGAAGGTTGAATGCGAACGGACATACCATTACGGACACGCTGTAAGCCTTGAGTGATGACTGAGTCGTTCTTCTCTAATCCAGAATGAACAATTACACCACCTTCAACCTGACGACCCATCTCGATGTTTCTGCGCTCAGCAACTGGTGCCGCTTTACCTTCAACCAGTACCATCACAAAGTCGCCTTCTAGGTCGGTTTGTACTGCTCGGCGTGGGATAGTCACAACATCAATAGATTGCTTTTCACGTAGATCCACACGAACGTGTTGACCAGGAAGTAATCGTTGATTCGGATTATCAGCGATTGCGCGCATCGCGATCGTACCGGTATTGAGATTGATACGGTTACCCAAAAAATCGAGCTGACCTAGGTGTTCAAACGCTTCACCGTTCTCAAGCATGATCTGAACTTCAACACCTGCAGAGTCGCTGCTGCCATCGCCTTCGATGCGGTCCATACCCAGCTCAATACGCTCTCGCTCACTGATGCTGAACGATGCGTGGATTGGGTCTAGGCTAACCAAAGTCGTCAGTACACCTGAAGACGGCGAAACCAGATCACCCGTGCTCACTTTGGTATCGCTAATACGGCCAGAGAAAGGCGCGATGATTTTGGTATGAGAAAGCTGAACATTCGCAGCATTAAGCTGTGCTTGGCTTGCTTCAAGCTGTGCTTGAGAACCTAACAAGTTTGCGGTTAATGCATCGAATTCAGATTGAGAGATACTGCCTTTCGGAAGTAGGTTTTTACCACGATTAAAATCAAGCTCAGCTTTTTTAAGGTTCGCGTTCGCTTGAGCAACAGACGCTTTTGCGCTTGCTACTTCGGCTTCAAACGAAGAAGGTTCAATCGAATAAAGCAATTGACCCTTTTCAACCATTTGGCCTTCATTAAAATGACGGCTTTGTAGGTAGCCAGAAACCTGCGCTGTAATAGCCGTGTCTTCAACGGCTTCTATACGACCGATATACGACTTACTTTGCTGGTGAGAAACAACGCTAACATCCTGTACAGCTACGAGAGGTAAAGGTGCTTGCTTGGCATTTTGAGCATCTTGCCCACACCCAGCAAGAATAAGAGAGCTTGCAAGAGCAGTAAGGATCAACTTTTTACGCATGGTTATACCGTCACTTATTAGTATTTGAACAGCATAAAATTTACGTAACACCTCTGTTACCATTGTCCGAGGAATATCAATTATAACTGGCCAAAGTGTATCAATATGTTAATTGAAACCAAGTGCTTATAAAGTGATTACAAACACGCTACAATTCCTAAGTAAATCAATCTCTCAGCTTTTGTTCTCTATGGATATTGTCTAACATAATGTATTGTCAGACAGATAAGCATTCACATTTAATTGTTAAGGAATTCTCATGATTTCAAAATGGGCTAAACGTTTCTATCAAATGGCGGAATTGGTCGGTTCTTGGAGTAAAGATCCTTCAACTCAAGTCGGCGCCGTAATCACTAAGCACAACCGCATTGTTTCTGTTGGTTTTAATGGCTACCCACATGGCGTGTCTGATAGTGCGGATACTGATGACAGAGAGATGAAGTACCTCAAGACACTTCACGCTGAAGAAAATGCGATCTTATTCGCCAAGCGTGATTTGGACAGCTGTGAAATCTGGGTGACTCACTTCCCTTGCCCAAACTGCGCAGCGAAAATCATCCAAACCGGTATTTCTGCGGTTCACTGCCCAGAGCAAAGTGAAGACTTTCTTTCTCGCTGGGGAGACAAAATCAAAGTGAGCCAAGATATGTTTGAACAAGCAGGCGTAAAAGTCGATTGGTTGCCACTGGCTGACCTAGATTAAACGAACAGATAGTTAGAACAAAAAAGCCGAGAGTCGATATTATCGCTCTCGGCTTTCTTTTGTTTGGGGCTCAGCGGACTGCAGGATTAAGCACTGACAGGAAATGCTTCAGCGTATGCTTCCATGAAATCTTTACGAATCTCTTGCTCTAGATGAACCGCCTTCTCGGTTGGACAGAAAATCATAAAATGGACTTCTTGCTCACCTGTCGAACTGCTTGTGATATGGATGTGAGGCTCAGAACCCGGAAGGTCAACACCAGCGTGCTTTTCGATCACACCGTTGTAACGGCGAGCAACATCGATAAACTCTTCGCAATGCTCTTCAATTTTCACAATAAGACCCGGCACCATAGGGTATAGGTTTACAAAGTCTTTCACCGTCACAAAAAAGTTATGATAAACATAGCGCTTCATAAAGTTGAGGTTCTTTACCGGATAGGTGAAGAACATACTATTAGGCAGCGTGGCTGTCTTACCAGTGAAGTGATATTGCCCATGATACAAATCGATTTCTTGAATCACAGTCGCCATCAAATTGTGCTCAATCACCTCACCGCTTATTTTACCCACTTCGATCCAGTCGCCGATTCTAAATGAGCGAGAACTCGCACGCTGAATAGAACCGGTGAAACACAAAATGATCTCTTTTGAAGCCACTACTATCGCAACAGCAATGGCCGTGACAGATAGCGCAAACTCGCTGATTTCGGATTTCCACAACACAAATAACGTTACAACAATAATCGCGAATGTGCCGTTTTTGGTTCGTGACATCCAGTTACGTTGGTCTTCACTAAGGAAAGCAACATCACCTCTTATTTGAGATAAGGTGATTCGGCGAATGATTAATATAAGAGTGATAATCAACGCACTAAAAATAAACTTATGAGCGAGTAGAAAATCAATTACTTGCCACAACTTTTCCATTACTTATTCCTTAGCATTACAACAGTTAGCTTTACAACGGTTAGCTCTACAAGAAAGCCGCTAATATCTTTTCTATGAAAAAGCGCTCAACTCCTGAGCGCTCGTTTACAATCTGGTATTAGCCTAGCTAAGGCTATCATTTTATCTTGGCAGAAGTAATAAATTGACCAAAAGTTTCACACCAAATCACAACCGTATTAAATCGATTAAGATCAGTACCTTCGGGAAGCTCAACCATAAAACGGTCGAATGTTTTCACATCTCCGACTCTCAGTAACTCGCTCTTGCTGTCATTGAAAGCTTGCTCGGTTTCAATGAACTTAGGTGAGAGGTAGACCTTGTAATCAGGCCCCGGCGCCAATTCACCTTCAAAAGCGATCGCACTTTCAGACACAGAAACGATACCTTCTCCCCAGTGCAAGAAGTCACTGTCTTGTCGATCTTTAGTGAACTCACCCGTGTAGATAGCCTGCTCACTGATCGCTTCAACAGAACTTGAGGAAGGAGAATCAGGCTCAATCAAGATAGGCAATGCGTAAACACCTAGCCCAAAACCAACAGCACCCACGGCTAAGTGGGTGCAAAGTAAAACTAACTTTTTCATCGCGTACTCCCTTATGCTTAAAGAGAGTATTATTGAATACTCTCAAAAATACAAAGAGATATAACGCTCTGATGTTCTATTTTTGGTAATGCGTTGCTGTACGTTGAGACAGTTCAACAATCACTTTTACCGCTTGCTCCATGCCTTGAATGGTAATGAACTCATGAATACCGTGGAAGTTGTAACCGCCAGTAAAGATATTCGGACATGGTAGCCCCATGAAAGATAAGCGAGCACCGTCTGTACCACCTCGGATTGGTTTAACCATTGGCTCGACATTGCACTCAATCATCGCCTGCTTGGCCAATTCAATAATATGTTGATGCGGTTCAACCATCTCTTTCATGTTGAAGTAGCTATCGGTTAGCACCAGCTCAACACGGCCTTTCTCAAGGCGCTCATTCAGCTCATCGACTTTCTGCTGCATGAATGCTTTACGCGCTTCTACACCCTCACGTTCAAAATCACGGATGATGTATCCCAGTTCAGAGCGAGCCACACCCATTTCCGCCGATTTCAGGTGGTAGAAGCCTTCATAACCTTCTGTGCACTCTGGTGTTTCTTGCGCAGGCATCATCAATTGGAATTGCGCTGCAATGTTCATCGAGTTCACCATTTTATCTTTTGCGGTGCCCGGGTGAACGTTCACGCCATGACAGATAACATCGGCGCTCGTGGCATTGAAGTTCTCAAATTCCAACTCCCCTACTGGGCCACCATCGATGGTGTACGCCCACTCGGCGCCAAATTTTTCAACGTCAAACAGGTTCGCACCGCGACCAATCTCTTCATCCGGCGTGAAACCAATGCAGATGTCGCCGTGTTTGATGTCTGGATTCGCTTTCAGGTAAGCAATTGCACTGATGATTTCAGCGATGCCCGCTTTGTTGTCGGCACCAAGCAGAGTTGTGCCGTCAGTCGTAATCAGGTCGTGACCATGTAAAGAATCAAGATCTGGATACTGGCTTGGGTTCAAACTCTCGCCACTTTCCCCTAATTCAATCGTTCCACCTCGGTAATCTTTAATCACTTGTGGTTTCACGTTGGCGCCTGATGCGTCAGGAGCGGTATCCATGTGCGCCACAAAGCCAATCGCAGGCACATCGTAATCGACATTCGACGGCAGTTTCGCCATCAAGTATCCATTGTCATCTAAAGACACATCAACTAAGTCTAATGCCACCAATTCTAACTTTAAGGCTTCAGCAAAGGTAATTTGACCCGGTGAACTTGGGCATTGCTGATTAGAAGGATCGGATTTGGTATCAAAAGTAACGTAATTCAGAAAACGTTCTACAAGCTTTTCCATAATTCATCTCACCATGGATTAAGTAATTGATTTACTGACTTAATTATTATGTCGATAAGTGATACATCGTTAAATAAATACGAGCACAGAGTCAGTAGCGAGGGTTTTCATCTTACGCCCCTGACCATGTATGTAATTGCTCTAAATCATTATTGTGCGAAATTAGATGCGCTTCCTATACTTGAAAACAGAGGGTTTCGTCAGTTCAATATTGCATACGGATGATAAGAGATCGCTTTGTACGCATTCTACGCCCTCCGCTCTCAGCCTAACAAAAGTACAAAGTGGATGATGATCACAATTTATCCTTGATGCAGAATCTGTCATACGTTACACGGAGACACAGTTATGACGATTAATAAATATTTCATTTTCTCTCCTCAAGCCTCTGAGGAAACGCTTCGACCAGTATTAACTGAGAAAGAAGTTCAAAGGCAGGAAGCTCTAAGACAGGCGCAGATCCAGGGTGGATTAGACACAAACGCGACCTCGTAACTCAATGAATACCTAGCACTATTAAGACCCCTATAAAAAAGCTCTACGCTCTATCCGGTAGAGCTTTTTTTATTTTTGATCTGTTCTCCTTTCCCCCACTCCCAAACAAGCTGAACATTAAACCTTCGCTCATTGCTTGCTGTTCTTCACTTCTCGATCACCAATTGGCTCATAGTTTCTCGCGAATGTATTTTCACGCATTGCACACACTAGCTTGCGGCGCTGAGAAATGACTCACTAAACTCCCCGATGCCATACCTTGTCGTGTCATTTTGTGCTAATAATTCATATTCGTTTTCATTCCTCACTCGCCCTCTTTTCAAAACTATAATGCGAGTACCAGAGAACCTAACCACAGGAACCCCGAATTCAATGGAATATTCAAAGCTAGGAAGTAGTCAAATTCCCGTTTCCCGTATCTGTCTTGGCAGCATGACTTGGGGGCTACAAAATACGCAGCAGCAAGCCGACCAACAGATCGAATACGCATTAAGCCAAGGTATTAACTTTATCGATACTGCAGAGATGTACGCGGTTCCACCTTCTCCAGATACCTACGGAAAAACAGAAGCGATCATTGGTAACTGGTTATCGCGTAACCCACAGCGTCGACAAGAGTTGATCATTGCGAGCAAAATTGCCGGGCCAGGGCTTCCTTGGGTTCGAGATGGCGGCCCGATAACGGGTGAAGCGGTGATCGCAGCCGTTGACGCATCATTAAAACGCCTACAAACAGACTATATCGACCTTTACCAACTTCATTGGCCAAATCGTACAACGCCTCACTTTGGTAAGCATTTCCCGAATCACATTCGATTCAGTGATATTGACCGAAAGCAGCATGAAGCTGAGATGTTGGAAATCCTACAAGCACTGGCAAGCTGCATTAAGGCGGGGAAAATTCGCCATGTCGGGCTTTCAGATGATTCTACTTGGGGCATTAACACATACCTCAAGCTGAGCGAGAAACACGATTTGCCACGTATGGTTTCGATTCAGAATGAATTTAGCTTGCTGCACGCAAAAGACTGGCCATATCTGATTGAGAACTGTGTGCATGAAGATGTCGCTTATCTGCCATGGTCACCTTTAGCTGCAGGCATGTTGAGTGGAAAGTACATTGATGGCGCAAGACCGGAAGGCAGCCGTTGGACTTACATGCAACGTAAAGGCATCTTCCGTGATACTGAAACTGCCAATGAAGCGGTTAAAGGCTATGTTGAAGTGGCGAATGCTCACGGGTTCACTCCAAGCCAACTGGCATTGGCTTGGTGTAATCAAGTTGATGGCGTGACGTCCACTATCATTGGTGCAACGACCATGGAGCAGCTAAAAGAGAACGTAGCCGCTTTCAGTAAACCGTTATCAGAAGAGATCCTGACTGATATCAACACTGTCTTTAAGCGCTACCCTGCTCCGTATTAGGCTGTCAGTTCAGCTTAACTTAAGCAAGTAAATCCCATAAGAGCGCGCTATTTAGTGCGCTTTTCTTTTTTAAGTGGATCGCTTTTGCTTTTTATATGGATCGCATTGAGCTATCACGCTTTTGGTTCGCTAACCTTTGCTCTATAATGCGCGGGCTTATATCTAGGATAAAAACATGATTTCAAAAAACCAATTAAAACTCCTTCGTGCTTTGGGTCAAAAGAAACAACGTAAAGCCCACGGCCTGTTTCTAGTTCAAGGTGAAAAGAACGTTCTTGAGCTGTTCAATAGTGACTTAGTGGTGAAGAATGTCTTTGCTACCGCTGATTTCTTATCTGAAAATCACGCATCACTATTTGAGTTTGATTGTGTTGAAGCTTCACTGGATGACCTAACCAAAGCAAGTACTTTGGTGAGTAACAACGCAGCGATTGCAGTTGTTGAGATCCCAACATTTGAACTACCAAAAGCAACTGGATTGATGATTGCGCTGGATGGTGTATCTGACCCAGGCAACCTAGGTACGATTATTCGCGTCGCAGACTGGTATGGCATCAAGCATATCGTTGCGAGCAGCGATTGCGCAGACCCATACAACCCTAAAACTATCAGCGCGACTATGGGCAGCTTTGGCCGAGTACACGTAAGTCAAACTGACTTACCAGCTTACTTAGAGCAAGCGAATCTACCGGTTTACGGTGCATTTTTGGAAGGCGAAAGTGTTCATAAGACTGACTTCACTGCAAATGGCATTTTGCTGATGGGCAGCGAGTCTCACGGCATTCGTGAACACGCCGCTAAATACGTGACAGATAAGATTACGATTCCAGCATTCGGTGGCGCAGAGTCTTTGAACGTTGCAATGGCGACTGGCATCATTCTCGACAACATGCGTCGTCAGCACAGCTAGGTCTCATAAGCTAACGATCCAGTCGACAATGTTCAAATATTAAAAAAGGCGTATTGATTAAATCAGTACGCCTTTTTATTTGAGTTCTTTTCAACAATTACTTTTCTAGCATTGCCAACTTATCAGACACACCATTCCACTTTTCCGCATCATCCATCGCTGGTTTTACTTCCGTTTGCACAGGCCAAATCTCAGCAAGTTCTGCGTTCACTTCAATGAAAATCTTTTGATCTTCAGGCAGTTCATCTTCTTGGAAGATTGCTTGAGCATCACATTCAGGTACACATAAACCACAATCGATACATTCGATCGGGTTAATTACCATGAAGTTTGGGCCTTCATGGAACGCATCTGCGGGACACACTGCCACACAGTCTGTGTATTTACATTGAATACAATTATCGCCTACGACAAATGCCATGATGCTCTGCTCTATAAGTTAGTCAAAATTGAAGAATGGGGATAATACTCATCCCAAAGCAAAATTCAACATCATACGGCTCTAATATCGTGTCTATTTGCTCCATGTTTCCAAATTAGTATGACAGATAAATCAATTTCTCGTAAAATGCGCGCCATTGTGAGCTTATCGCTTCTTTGAACATCAGCGTTTCCATCAAACTCTGTATTAAGAAACGATCTAGCTAAGACACCTATAAAAACGAGACATCGAAATGATACGTTTAACCGAAATTAAACTCCCACTAGACCATGAAGAGTCTGCTATTCAAGACGCTATTGAAGCGAAACTTGGTATTAACTCTGATCAGGTACTCTCTTTTAATATCTTTAAACGTGGCTACGATGCTCGTAAGAAATCAAAGATCTTACTTATCTACACGCTTGACGTTCTCGTTGAAAACGAAGCTGAGTTGTTAGAACAATTCATTAGCGACCCGCACGTAAAAGTGACTCCTGATATGGAGTACAAGTTTGTTGCTAAAGCGGTTGAGAACCAAACTGAGCGCCCTGTGGTTATCGGTTTTGGCCCATGTGGTCTATTCGCTGGCCTAGTGCTTGCTCAAATGGGTTTCAACCCAATCATCGTTGAGCGTGGTAAAGAAGTTCGTGAGCGTACGAAAGATACCTTTGGTTTCTGGCGTAAGCGTACGCTGAACACAGAATCAAACGTACAGTTTGGTGAAGGCGGCGCAGGTACTTTCTCTGACGGTAAGCTGTACAGCCAAGTTAAAGATCCAAAGCACTACGGCCGTAAAGTAATTGAAGAGTTCGTTGCTGCGGGTGCACCAGAAGAAATTCTATACGTAAGTAAGCCGCACATCGGTACCTTTAAACTGGTTACCATGATCGAAAAGATGCGCGCTTCTATCATTGAACTTGGTGGCGAAATCCGTTTCAGCACTCGTGTTGACGACGTTCATATGGAAGATGGTCAAATCACTGGCCTAACGCTTTCTAACGGTGAAGAGATCAAATCTCGTCACGTGGTATTGGCTGTTGGCCACAGTGCTCGTGACACGTTTGAAATGCTGTACGATCGTGGCGTTTACATGGAAGCGAAGCCTTTCTCTGTTGGTTTCCGTATCGAACACAAGCAATCGATGATCGATGAAGCTCGTTTCGGTAAGAACGCAGGTAACCCAATCCTAGGTGCTGCGGACTACAAACTCGTTCACCACTGTAAGAATGGCCGCACTGTATACAGCTTCTGTATGTGCCCAGGTGGTACTGTGGTTGCTGCAACGTCTGAAGAAGGCCGCGTAGTAACGAACGGCATGAGCCAATACTCTCGTGCAGAACGTAACGCAAACAGCGCGATCGTTGTAGGTATCGACCCAGAGCGTGATTACCCAGGTGACGCACTGGCTGGTATCCGTTTACAACGTGAACTTGAAAGTGGCGCTTATGTTCTTGGTGGTGAAAACTACGATGCACCAGCTCAGAAAATCGGTGACTTCTTGAAAGGTCGCGATCCGAGTGCAATCGGTGAAGTACAACCGTCATTCACGCCGGGTATCCACCTAACAGACATTTCAAAAGCGCTGCCTGATTTTGCTATCGAAGCGATTCGTGAAGCAATCCCAGCATTCGAGAAGAAGATCAAAGGTTTCTCTACACCAGACGGCCTACTAACAGGTGTTGAAACTCGTACGTCTTCTCCTGTCTGCATCAAACGTGGCAAAGACTTCCAAAGCATCAACCTGAAGGGCTTCTTCCCGGCTGGTGAAGGTGCAGGCTACGCAGGCGGTATCCTGTCTGCTGGTATCGACGGCATTAAGGCCGCAGAAGCGCTAGCACTATCAATGGTAGAGCAGAACCAAGCTGAGAAGATTGAGATCGCTTAAACGCTTTCGATAAACCCAAGCTAAATAGCGAACACCCAAAACTGAAAATCCAGTGTCTTGTCGACACTGGATTTTTTTATGTGCATGTGACTAGCGGTGAGCAAGCAACATGGTAGAATGCAGCCATTAATCTTATCCTCATATAAGATTGTTGAACCTTTCCATCGCTATTTAGCCAAATCATACCGAGAAACTTATGCCATTTTCCAAGCTTGGATTAAGCTCACCTATTGTTAAAGCCGTTGCAAAACAAGGCTATGAAAAGCCAACCTCTATTCAAGAAAAAGCAATTCCGATTGTTCTTTCTGGTAAGAACCTTATTGCTGCAGCACAAACAGGTACAGGTAAAACTGCGAGCTTTGTTCTCCCTATCTTAGAAATGCTAAGCAAAGGTGAAACGCAGCGTAAAAAACGTATCCGCGCAGTTATCCTGACACCAACGCGTGAGCTGGCAGTTCAGGTTGAACAGAACATCACTAAGTACGCGAAGTTCCTAAACCTAACATCACTAGCGATGTACGGTGGCGTGTCTTACCAACACCAGAAAGATCGTCTTATTGAAGGCGTGGATATTCTTGTGGCAACACCAGGTCGTTTGATCGACATGTACGGACAACGTGCCGTTCACTTTGATGAAGTGGAAGTACTGGTTCTAGATGAAGCTGACCGCATGCTAGACATGGGTTTCATTGAAGACATCAACAAGATCATCGCGCGTCTACCACAAGACATCCAAAACCTGCTGTTCTCGGCAACGCTTTCAACGCCAGTGCGTGCACTAGCGAAAAGTGCAATCAGTGAAGCGGAAGAGATTTCGATTGCCAAGACTGATGCGTCTAAAGCGAACATTGAGCAATGGTTGGTAACGGTAGATAAAGACCGTAAGTCAGCACTATTGAGCCACATGATTACCGAAGGTAACTGGGACCAAGCGCTTATCTTTATCGAAACCAAGCACGGCGCGGCTAAGTTGGTTGCTCAACTTGAGAAACGTGGTATTCAAGCGGAAGCTTTCCACAGTGGACGTAGCCAAGCGATTCGTGAAAAAATCTTGGCTGACTTTAAGAAAGGTCGCCTAAAATACTTAGTCGCGACGGGTGTTGCTGCTCGTGGTATCGATATCGACAACCTAAGCCGCGTAGTGAACTACGACATGCCATTCCCAGCAGATGATTATGTTCACCGTATTGGTCGTACAGGCCGTGCTGATGCATCTGGCGAAGCGATCTCTTTCCTATCAAAAGATAACTTCAAAAACCTGTGCATTATTGAAAAGCGTCTTGGTCACTTGATTGAACGTCGCGTTGTTGAAGGTTTCGAACCACGCAAAGAAGTACCCATTTCAGTATTGAACTTCGTTCCTAAGAAGAAAAGAGAACAGCAACAAGACTAAGTAATTTCAGCGACAGAAAATGCAAAGTTGCATTAACCAAAAGAAAAGTCGCGTTAGCCAAAATGAAAATAAAACGAAGCCCTATGTGGCTTCGTTTTGTTCTTTGAAATACATATAACGTTGAGGCAATAAGATGATCACTCCTATCGCAACGAGATTAACCCGCGGCCAAGACCTAAAGCTAGAGATCCAGAGGCTAGTGACAGCGCACAATATCTCCGCGGGCTCTATTGCGTCTTGTGTCGGATGTGTTTCTCAACTCAATATTCGCTTAGCTAATGCCAACAACACCAAGCTAGTTCAAGCTCCGTTCGAAATAGTCTCGGTGATGGCAACGCTAACCCCAAACCACCAGCATATTCATATCTCCGTTGCTGATGAGAATGGCAATGTAATTGGTGGGCATTTGCTTGAAGGGACGATTATCGCGACCACGGCTGAATTGCTTGTTCACCGCTACGATACCTTGACCTTCAACAGAGAGCATGACGATTCGACGGGTTACACTGAACTTACTATCAGCAATAGCAAATAACTGATTTACCCATAGCAACACCAAACGCCCCATACAAAGCGATACTACCAAACAGCAATTAGGAAACACGATGGCTCCAAACTCCGCAGATTCCGTTATCGTTCTCGATTTCGAAACCACAGGCTTATCACCCAATATGGGCGACCGAGCGATTGAGATCGGTGCGGTAAAACTCGTTAACGGCGAAGTCGTCGACACCTTCCAACAACTCATGAATCCAGGGTTTCGTGTGAGTGGCTTCATTGAAAGCTATACCGGGATCAGTAACCGTATGTTAAGCACTGCGGCCAGTTGCAGCGAAGTGATGGATGAGTTTGCAGACTTTATCCAAGGCAGTCAGCTTGTGGCTCATAATGCCTCGTTTGATAAACGCTTTCTCGACGCAGAATTAGACAATATTGGACGTGATTACAATGGACAGTTTGCATGCTCAATGTTGATTGCTCGTCGGCTAATCCAAGACGCTCCGACCCATAAGTTGGGCGACCTAGTTCGATTCAAGCGCATAGATAACGACGGCACTTTCCACAGAGCATTAGCCGATTCAGAAATGACAGCAAGGTTGTGGTTATTAATGATCGATGAGCTGAAGAGTGACCACGGTATTCAACAACCGAGCTTCCAATTAATGCAGAAAATATCGAAGACAGCCAAAAGTTCGATTCCAAAACTACTGATGAGCAACAGGGGTTAGGTTCCGAAATTCACCTTAAAGTGGGATGAAAGGCTAGCTCGACAATAACCGCTAGCCTTTAAAAGGGACGCTCTACTCTTGCAATGACTTCAACGTTCCTTTGAGGCTTTCTAATTCATTCATAAAATACGCCCACTGCTTGTTACTGCTGGTCGCGGCGATATCTACTAAAAACTTGGCTGATGTTTCCATATTTTGGTTGAGTTGTGACTCAAGTTCATCAGGATAATAAGCTTCATTGTTTAAAAGCAACTTCATGATAATCGGCTGAGCAATATGCAGATCGCTCTTCTTTGCCATCAGCGTCGTTAGCTCTTGATAGGTGTTGTTTTGATATTGTCGCCAACTGCTATTGGTATTTACCCACTCTTTAGACCAAGCCAAAATAATCTGTTTTTGTTCTTTCGATACTGAACCTAACCACCGTTCTGCGCGCTCTTCTATTCTGCTTCGGTATCGCTCTCTCGAATCGGCATCGTTCAACGACAACCTTTCTTCATAATAGTCTTGCTGCTTTTCACGAAAGTTCTTTAAAAACTCCCTGTCTTGCTTAGGGCTAAGCTGCATACTCAAGGCGTAAATATCTGGAGCGAACTTATTGACGATTGAGCGAATATGCTCTTTCGTTTCTTCACTTTGGCCAACAATAAAAGCGGGATTCATATCCGACCGTTCTACGTTTTGAATCGCTTCTAATTGCGAAATATACAGAGGTAGCTGAGTTTCTTTATGCCATTTCTGTAATATATCTAATCGCTCTTCAAGCTCTGATTCTTGGCTATTTGAGAGGGAAACAAAATCTTCTATATAGCTAACGACAAACCAACCTATATTGTTATAGGCGAACTTGGTCCCGCACCCAGTAAATAGAAAACAGATCACTAAAACTAACCACCGGCACTTTCTCATTCTACCCTCTCACGACATTCAACAAAGCCACAAACCGATTAACTCATCCCTTTAAGGTTAGCCCAGTTTTTATAACGCTAATTCTAGCTCTTATAAAAGTAGTCTTAATAAACAGTGGTCGTAAGAACTTTGAGATAAATTGAGACCCAAACTTGCTAATCTAGCTATTTAGGCAAATGATTAAACTAAAAATAATTAATGGCAGTGATGTGACTTGATTTTATTACTCATTTGACGTGATACGAACCCTATAAATGAGTTGGGTTGACGTATTTAAAATGATTGATATTTGGGAGGGAAGCTATGGCCGCTATTCCTGATCATCCAAGCGATTTAGAATATGAGCTTTGTTATTTTGATGATGGTTCAATAACCACAATCACGATATTGGTTCACAATCGACAGGAAGCGATGACTTGGTATCTTAGCGAAGGAAAACATATCAACGATCTTTATTCGATAAGACCCGATGAATAATGCTTTGGTATAGAGGACTAGGTCGATAAACCTAAGATAAGAAACTTAAGTGGCATTTTGTGGAACACCCTTTACTGCAATGCCATTAATTAGCAATGTCGTTAATTAGACATATCGCAGCAAAGGGA
This sequence comes from Vibrio sp. 10N.247.311.12, assembly GCF_041467515.1. NCBI lineage: Bacteria > Pseudomonadati > Pseudomonadota > Gammaproteobacteria > Vibrionales > Vibrionaceae > Vibrio > Vibrio sp. 10N.247.311.12. The sequence continues at coordinate 20,380 of NZ_JBFSUV010000009.1, read as the reverse complement.
TTCAGTCTCGAATTACTTCAGGATTCGGGCGCGGAATTGACGACCCTTCATTTTACCTGATTCGATTTTGTTCAGTGCTTTTTTAGCCACAGATCTTTCTACCGCTACGTAAGCACGCATTGCAAACAGATTGATCTTACCTACTGATTTACCATCAATGCCGCCTTGGCCCGTCAGTGCACCAAGAATATCACCAGCACGAAGCTTAGCTTTCTTACCGCCATCAATTTGGATGGTAACCATGTTTGAGTAGTACGGCTTAGCAATTGGTTTTGCTGGCAGTTCAGATGGCTCGATTGGCATGTCCATGTACTCATCAATTTGAGCAACACGGTACATCTCTTTTTCACTAAAAAAGCTGATCGCTACGCCTTTGCTTCCTGCACGGCCAGTACGACCAATACGGTGTACGTGAACTTCAGGGTCGCGAGACAATTCAAAGTTGAACACAGCATCTAGGTTATCAACATCAAGACCGCGAGCCGCAACGTCTGTCGCCACTAGAATCGAGATGGTTTTGTTTGAGAACTGAACCAAAGCTTGGTCACGTTCACGCTGTTCCATGTCACCATGAAGTTCGATAACACTGAAACCGCGGTGGCTTAGCTCATCGTTTACGTTCTGCACTTCTTTCTTAGTGTTACAGAACACAACCGCAGACTCCGGTTGGTGATGCAACAACAGCAGCTCTAGAGCGTCATCACGAGCTTCAGAACCTTCTAACTTGTAGAAGTGTTGTTGGATGCTTGAGTGATCGTGTGTTGATTCAACCTTCACCATTTCTGGATTGCGCATAATGCGGTCTGCAACAGATTTGATCTGTTTAGGGAAAGTCGCACTGAATAGCAGAGTTTGGCGTTCTTTTGGCGCCGCTTCAATCACAGCATCCAAAGCGTCTTGGAAACCCATCTCTAGCATGCGATCCGCTTCATCTAACACAAGTGTGTTCAGCTCAGACAGGTCAATGCGGCCTTTCTCTAGGTGATCAAGAATACGACCAGGTGTGCCTACAAGAATGTGTGCGCCATGCTCTAGTGAACCAATCTGTGGGCCCATTGGCATACCGCCACATAGTGTCAGCACTTTAATGTTGTGAATACCACGAGCAAGAGTACGAATCTCTTTTGCTACTTGGTCTGCAAGCTCACGAGTCGGACATAACACTAAAGACTGAACACGGAAACGCTTAACGCGTAGGTTCTGCAGCACGCCTAAACCGAAAGCAGCTGTTTTACCTGAACCCGTTTTACCCTGACCGATAACGTCCTTGCCATTTAGGATAGTAGGAAGACTTAACGCTTGGATAGGCGTCATTTCAGTATAACCAAGAGAATCTAACGTGTTTAGAAGCTCTGGTTTAAGGGCGATTGAAGAGAATTTTGAAGTGCTCAATGGAAATATCCAACTGGTGAAAAACAGAGTGCATTATGAGTGTTTTTGAAAATTATTCCACCTTAATCACAGTTTTGGAGAAACATGTTAGGCGAACACAAAAAAGCCAGCTTACTTAACTGGCTTTGACTTCTATACGAATTGCTTTCTATGGCACACCGTGACCTTTAGATGCCACCCATACGCGATACCACTGTTCGCGCGTCAGCTCGATTTTCAGTGCATCAACGGCCGTCTTCACACGCTCAATCTTACCAGAACCAATAATTGCAATTGGACTAGATGGTAAACGACGAACCCAAGCGTAAATCACTTGATCAATGCTGTCTGCACCGACTTCTTGACGAATCGCCTCTAGCTCATCACGAACGCGAACCGCTTGCGCTGAATCACCACTGAAGATGCTACCACCACCGAGACAAGACCACGCCATCGGGCGAATGCGGTTCATCTGCAGTTGATCTAGCGTGCCATCATGAGCCACTTCGAAGTTCAATGGGTTGATTTCAACTTGGTTGGTCACTAACGGCTTACCGAGTCGAGATTGAAGCAGTTCGAACTGACGCGGTGAAAAGTTAGAAACACCGAAGTGCTTAACTTTACCTACTTTGTGTAGCTCTGCGAACGCTTCTGCTACTTCATCGGCATCCATTAACACGTCAGGGCGGTGAATCAACAATACATCGATATCGTTAACACCTAAGTGCTCTAATGAGTTATTTACTGATTGGTAAATATGCTGCGCGCTGGTGTCATAGTGATTGATCTTACGATCTGGAGTGTGGTCACCACATAGGTTGATATCGCACTTGGTGACGATTTGAATATCATCACGAAGGCTTGGTTCAAGCGCTAACGCCTCACCAAACAACTTTTCACATTGGTAGTTACCGTAAATATCCGCGTGATCAACAGTTGTGATGCCAAGATCAATATGTTGCTTCAGGAAAGTCAGGCGTTGTTGCGGGGTCATGCCCCACTCTGCTGTACGCCAGTATCCTTGCACCAGCTCAGAAAGTTCTGGGCCTTGTGGCGCTATCGTTACTCTTGCAACCATGGGTTGTCTCCTTTATCAATACTGAACGTATCCTAAGCTCGTTTTACCGAAGGCTCAACGTATAACAAATGGCAAAGCTAAACGCTTATTAAAAATGTGAGAGCCGCAGAAAAACGAACACTTAAATGAATTATAACTTGCTGTCTGCCCGCGAGCCGTTCTCCTGAAAGGCTTGTTTAGCCTAATAAATAACGAAACTATCTATAAATTTGAGCAATTAAAAACGATTAAGTTCAACCGTTAAGTTGTCACCATCACTCTGTAACTGAATCCAAGGAGAAGTAGAGCTAGAAGAAGATAAGCTAGGCACATTCCACACACTCAGTTGCTCTGCTGAACCGTGAGGCGCGTTGATGAATTCGACCAGCTGTTTATCCACCTTATCGAAACCAACACCTTCATTTCGAGCTTGTTCGAGTTGAGCTGTAACATCGAATTCATCTTCACCAATACGAATTGAACTGAGAGCAAAGCCATCTTGGCGAAGGTATGCCTGAAGCTTTGTGTAACTTAGGTCCGAATATGGCAGGTTTAAGCGAACCGTTTCGACACTTGAGTCCCCCAACTCCAGTTCAACATACACATCCAGGTCGTAATATTGGGTTAAGTCACTGCACAACAAAGTACCTTCGATCTCACCACAATCCATCAACTCGATATCATTAATATAGTTTTGAGAATTCGGCAGACTTGGGCTGCTGTTAAATACTGTTCTTAGCCACCAGCTTTCGGTTGCTTGCGCTGAAAATGAAATAGCATTGAGGGACAGCATTAGAGGCAAGATTAGAACTTGAAAGATTTTCATCGACTGGGCTTATTTAGCGCTATATGAAGTGTCCATTATACGTGACCAAACGACAAACAACTGCTCGAGTCGCAAATTTTAGGCGAAAAAAAACGGGCATACATGCCCGCTAGATAATTTCATCACCGAATAACGTAATCCGTCACGTTGAGAACCATTACGAAAGAGAGAATATCACTCTCCCACAACAGTTACAACATGACATACCCATTACTTGTAGCCACCTTCAATAGCAGGCTCTTCAAGCGACAATCTGACTTTGTTACGTTGAATAGCTTCTGGCGGCAAGCTGATGAAGCCGTATTGGTTCAAAACGACTTGATGATCTTGTGACAAGGTAAGCCCAACAAAAAACTCCTCTTGTTCCGTAAAGCCTTTGCGATGCGCTGGAATATTCAAGTACATGTAATAAACCGTTGCTAACGGGTAACGACCAGAGAGGATCGTTTCTTTGTTTAGGTCGTAGTTCACACCTAGGTTATCAACCACGCTCAACCATTTCACATCAGAGATCTGATCTGAGTAAACGGTGTAACCAATGGCGGCATCTTCGTCTTCAATCTTATTAATCAGATCAGGTAAATCCGCTAAGAACTGAGTATGGGCATATTCTCCTTCTGTTCCACATTCGACCCAACTTGAAAAGGTAGTATGGCCTTTCAGGTTGTGATCAATGGCAAAGGGCAACATATGAGTATCTAGGCTTTCACCGTTACGAATATCACTACTTGCTGACCATTTTGGATGTTTAGGATCGTTAGAACAACCAAACACATCAATTAATTCAGCGACGGTGATTGATGTCGCAGGGTTATTTTCATTGGCTAGAATCGCAATCACGTCAGCGGTAAACATCAGCTCTGTTGGCCTATAACCGTAACGCATATCAAACCTTGCCATCTCTTTGTCAGTCCACTTTTTGGAAGTGATACCAACACGCGAGCGCTGCATGATCATCTGTTCTGGGACGCTGTCACTCAACAAGATTTCTAAGTCGATCTCTTGGCTCTTAAGCAGATCTTCTACAAGCCCCTGCATATTCGGCTCAATCGCGACCAAACCAATGTCACTGGCATCATTCGCAAATGTCGATACAGAGAACAACGCAGGTACAGCAGCAAGCAGCAAGCCCGATTTATTAGCTAGACATTTCATTACTGGCCTCCTACTGGATCAATCGACGTTTTAGACTCAACATCGCTATTACTATCGAGCTGCATTTCTGAAGTGAAGATGTTCCAAGATGGGTTCACTTCCATGCTTTCTGTTTTAATCACCGCGATCGTTCTACGCTTACGCTTGTGAAGATGCTGAGTTAAGCTGGTTATCTGAGTAAACTCTTGTTCAAAGATTCGCTCACCATTGATGCCTCTATCAATCAATGCGTCTCGAATCACGCCCGTTCTTTTCTTGGCCAATGCTTTGTTATACACGTTTGTACCTTCAGCACTGGTATCTCCGACCAAGGTAACCGAAGCATCAGGCTGCTCTCCTAGTAAACGCACCAACTCATTTAATACAGCGGTATGATCAGGTTTAAGGTCATACTTATCAAAATCAAATGCCACACTTAATACTTCAACATCTTCGACAATTTTCCAATTAGCACACCCTTTAATGTCTACCGTTACACCTTCTGGCGTATCGGCACATAGATCTCGCTGGTTAATCACACCATCTCGGTCATTATCCGCTAAGTCATCAATTTGGTGGCGTGTCATTGTCGTATCAGGCGTTTCTGCACATCCCATTAGCAAGATAGAGCTAAGTAGCGCTAGTTTAAAATATCTCATTACTTATTCTCCCCTTGCCACTCTTCTGGATGTTCAATCCTCAACGCATACGTCAACATACCCATCGCATTTAACACTCGATAAGCCGCTAACGTTTGATCATATTCAGTGCTGATGAAGTTTCTTCGAGCCAAAAACACTTCTACTTTTGCATCCAGTACATCAAGAAGGCTTCGTCTGCCAACATTGAATTGCTGGATATAGCCAAGCTCTGCAATTTTCGCTGCATCAACATTCTGTTGAAGTAAGGATTTTTGCTGCTCAAGCATTTTGTAAGCGTTCCAAGCCAGTTGTGTACCTTCTCGAACCTCACGCTCTGTTCGTAATCGGATCGCCCTTGCCTCTTCCACTCGCCAAGCTGACGATTCAACCCTGGAGTCGGTAGAGAAGCCATTAAACAGGTCATAATCCATCGTCAACATGATACGTGCATCTTCATCGACACCGCCTGGCGGGTTAGATACGTTGTCATTCTTATTGGCATGAAGCTCAAGTTTTAGTTCTGGGTAGTAATCCCCTTTCTCGCGGCGCATCTCTTTACGAGCCGCGTCGATATCAAGCAAAGAGGCTTTGATTTCAGGGTGATTCTCGACAGCTTGTTCAAGTGCGACCTGTGCTGAGCTTGGTAATAGAGCGTAATCAAACCGGGGGTAAACCAAGTTCACCGCAGGTTTGCCAACCAAGCGTAGATACTGAGTTTGCAAATCAAACAGGTTGTTCTGAGCGGCGATAAGTGAAGACTGCGCGGTCGCGACACGGGCGGAGATTTGAGCCAGATCCGAGTTGCTACTCAAGCCTTTGCTCTTTTTATCTTGGATATCTTGATAGATCTCTTGGTGCTCTTTTACATTACGCTTAGACAATTCAAGTAGCGTCTCTGCTTTTAGGATATCGAGGTAATTTCTCACCACATCTAACGATACGTTTTCAGCTCGCGAAATCAGAGTTAGACGCTCAGCTTCTGCTTCGAACGTCAGTCGATCGACATTCGATGTGGTTTTAAAACCATCAAATAGTAACTGGGATACTTTAACGCCAATTTCCGTTCTCGTTAGGCCTCTATCATCGCTATCAAGTTTGCTACCACTGTTGTAGCGCGTTTCTTCATAACCTGCTGCCGCGTACAAGTTCACTTGCGGCATATACAAACCACTCGCCGCGTCTCCGTCTCTGACCACCGATTGGTATCGGGAGTATTGCGCCAATATCTCTGGGCTATAGTCGATGGCAAAGGCCACGGACTCTTCTAATGAAGCTGCTTGAGACAGCCCACTCATTAGCAAGCACGAAGAGAGTAAGAATTTTGAATGCATTACACTTCCTTTTATATTTATGCTTTAACCCACTTCATCGTTCACGAAGTGAGTTTTCCTTAGCTCGTAAAATAGGTTTTAACCAATAACTCAATACTGTTTTCTCTCCGGTTAATATATCGACCGCGACTTGCATCCCTGGGATAATGCTAAAGGCAGAGTTTTGTTGCTGGTCTTCGTTTAACTGAATATGGGCACGATAATAGGCGTTTCCGTCTTCCGTTTGTAAGGCGTCGGCACTCACGTAAATCACCTCGCCTTTAAGTCCGCCATAAATGACGAAATCGTAGGCCGTGAATTTCACTGTTGCACCTAACCCGTTATGAACAAACGCAATATCTTGCGGAGAGATTCTCGCTTCAACAATCAGGTCACTGTTTGATGGAATGATCTCAATGATCGGCTCGCCGGGACGAACTACACCACCAATGGTACGCACAAAGATCTCTTTGACTGTGCCATCAACGGGCGCGACAATTTCAGTACGCTTGAGTTGGTCGGCAATCGCCTGCTGGCTTTCGTTCAGCTGCGCTATCTTGCTCGCCACTTCATTCAACTGGCCTTGCACTTTGGTACGAAAATCTAAAGCGATACTTCGATGATCCGCTATCGACTCTGAGTAGGCAGCTATCTGCTTCTGCGCTGCTACTTTTGAGCTAGCAATATCACCTTTGAGTTTGACTACATCACGGTTGAGTTTAAGTAGCTCAACTTCCGCAACAGCACCGCTCGCTACCACGTCTTTCAGCATGTTGCGCTCACGAATCACAATCTCGAGGCTGCTTTCAAGAGTCTGGATATTGTTAAACGTATCGACACGAGCTTGGTCTTGTTGCTCAATGCGAAGTGCCGCCTCTTCCAGTTCCGATTTCAACTGACCTAAACGTTCTCGATAGTTGGCTTTGGCGTTCATTAATGCCGGATGGCTCGATACATCGATGACAATATCTTGTGGCACCAAGATAACTCGTTCAAACCACTGTTTTGCATCGTTATTTAAAACAACGGTCGACAGCTCTGCTTTCAATCTTAATTGTTGGGCCAGTAAGGTATCCGCTTGTTGAGCCGACTCTAAAAAAGCCGCCTTAAAACGTGTGTCTTCTAACTTAGCTAGAGGTTGCCCCTTCACTACAGATTGGCCTTGTCGCACCATGATCTCTTGAACCAGTCCACCTTCTAAGCTCTGAATGGTTTGCACCGAAAGGCTTGGAACGACTTTACCTTCACCGATCACGACTTCTTCTAATGTTGCCCACGTAGCCCAACCGATAATTGAGACAATGAGTAGAGCACTCAACCAAATCAGCTTACGAGAGCGGAATGCCAAGTGGTTGTTGGTCCATTGAATATCATTACTCATGACGACCTCCCTTCACCACAGATACCGTCTTAAAGCGGCTCGTACCTTTAGGTACACTTTTCTTCTGTAGAGAGAGGATATCTTTTGGCTCACCCTCAGCTACGATTTGACCTTTATCCAACACAACCACTCGGTCACACATCATCAAGAATGAAGATTTGTGTGAGCTGATCAGCATTGAAGTTTCTCTTGGCATACTTTGAAGTGCATTGAAGAACTGTATCTCGGCTTGATTATCAAGTGCGCTGGTTGGCTCATCCATGATCAGTAATTTTGGACAGCGATAAAGCGCCCTTGCGATAGCCACAGCTTGGCGCTGACCACCAGAAAGTAACCGACCACTCTCACCGACAGGTGTTTCAAGGCCATTGCTTAGGCGCCCCATGTAACCATTCAAACCCGACTGTTGCAGCGCTTGTCTTAGCTTTTCTTCATCAACGTTGATCGCACCCAAAGTAACGTTGTCGTAAACACTGCCAAAGATAAGATTAGTGGTTTGTCCAACCCACCCCATACCGCTACGCAAGACACTGGTAGGCCATAATTGTCCATCAATCTCTTGGTAAAAAGCTTGCCCTGTTGTTGGTAAATACTGACGAGCCACAATCGATAAAAGTGTGGTTTTTCCGGCGCCTGCCGCACCGACAAGACCAACTCGCTCGCCCGGCTTAATATCAAGAGAAATCTCTTTCAATGCAGGGCTTTGAGTATCAGGATAGGTAAACGTGACATCATCTAATCTAACTCCACCAGCAAAATCACCCTTGTCGATCACTTGGTGCTTAGATTCTTCTTGCGGTAAGTCCATGATCTGGTTGAGACCTTCAACTGCCGAACGGGTTTGTTGGAACCTCAACATTAAAAGAGAAAGTTGATTCACTGAGCTCGCAGCACGCCCACTCAACATCACCACCGCTATCAAGCCACCCATGCTCAGCAAGCCTTCAGAGATCTGATACACACCGAATATGATGAGAGTAATGGTGACGATCTGCTGACTCGACTGAATAGAATGAGTCACAATGTTAGAGTAATGACGAGATTGAGTCTGCCATTGAGAGAGCGATGAAATCGTCTGTTCCCAACGTTTCTGGGTGATTCCCTCAGCGTTGTTTTGCTTGATGTCCGGAAGGGTTGTTAAGCAGTCAAACAGCTGTGCTTGTCTTTGTGTAGAGAGACGTGCGGTTTCATCGAATGTTTTCTCTACTTTGCCTTTCATCGCAATGCTCAGCACAATCAAGACCAACATGATCGCGACAGGGATGAACATCATCGCACCACCGAGCCAGCCGATAAGGAATAGGAATAACAAGGTGAATGGCAGGTCGACTAAAGTAACCAAAGAAATAGAAGTGAAGAAATCTTTCACGCTATCGAAATCTTGAAGCTGTCTGGCAAATGCGCCTACCGATTGAGGTCGATTTTCCAGCTTCATACCAAGGACTTTAGAGAACAGTTGAGAAGACAACTTGTTATCAATATAGCGCCCAGCCATGTCGGTCACAGAGCTTCGTGAGCTTCTCAACACCCAATCAAAAATAACGACAATACCAACGCCTGCCGCCAACACCCAAAGCGTGTTAAACGCTTGGTTTGGCACCACACGATCGTACACATTCATGGTAAAAAGAGGCACGACTAGCGCGAGCAAGTTGATCAAGAATGAAGCGATAAACAGGTCTCTGTACCAGGGTTTTACTTCCTTGACAACACGCCATAACCAACGGGTGTTGGACTTATTCTCGCTACGTTCATGGGATTGAACACGCGCATCATCAAGCGCTTGAGCACCCACTTGCCACACATACGATTCCACTTGAGCAACCAAGTCTTTTAACGATGTTTCTTGGCTTGAATTGGTTTCACAATCCAATACTTGAAAGTGGCCACCGGAGTCTTGAGTGACGACAAAGGGACTCCCTGTCGCAGAATTAACAGCAACAACGGGGAACTGACATTGAGTCAGTAATTCTTTTTTAACGTGGCTCAAAGTTAACCCCGATTTCTCAATGGCTCTTGGGAAAAGGGATTCATTGAGCCTTCCTTCATTTAAAGGTAGGCCAGACACTATTTTGGAAGGATGGCTGCGAACATTAAAATGCTCACATAACCATTCAACACAACCTAGCCAGCTGTCTTTTTGTTCTACCAATCTAAACTTCCTTTTATAGACTGTACATCCAACTTACAGCGTTAAATTATTGTCTTCTATCATTTTTTGTAAAATTTGTGCTTCTAATGCACTGCTACTGTCACCTTGATACAGATCGTCGTACGTGACATCGGCTATTAAGATGTTTTGTTGAACGTCTTCGTCGCCATTAGGTTTAATAGAAATGGTCACGCCTTCACCAGATTCTTCTAAATCTAGATATTGTGTTGCCCCTAGCCCTGTATTAAGCCCTAGGCTTCCCAAAATACCCGAGAGGTCAATTGCATCAGTATCTGGAGACGCATCAAAATCTTGAATCACATCGTAGCTTGGTGCTTCAGCACTCCCTAAACCTGAAGATGCGAACACAAAATTATCTGAGCCCGTCCCGCCAATCAGCAGGTCGTTATCATCTGTCGCGGTAATCGTAGAGTCCCCTTCAGCAACAAATTCAACCGATACCGTTTGAGGTAATCCTACCGCTTGGTTGTTGCCTATTTCAGCAGAAGGTTCGATGGTGAGTTCAAATGGGTCAACGCCATCATAGCCACCTGTCATCGCTAGATTCGGTACATCTGCCAAGTCCACCACATATTGACCATCGACCATAGAGCCGTGTGAGAACGTCAAACCTGCGGGAATATCATAAATTGTAATGAAGCCCACTTCTGAATCAGCAGGGTTTACAAGAGAAAGGTCTAAACCAAGAGGAATCGTGCCACTTGCTTCTGCCACGATCGAAGAGTATTCAACGCTCAATAACGGTGCATCAGGCTCTGGTGTGATAATAAGCGTCATGTCTTGCGAGCTCGGGTCACCCGTGTCGACCACTAGCTCACCGAGTACCGTATTTTGATCAACCGTTCGGCCGGTAATCGTAATATCGAGGTTACCAAACGCATCGCCTGCAAAGAATTCGAGCTCATCAACAGAACTTGCTTTAACGAGGATAGTCGCCTGTATGATGCCACCAACACTGGTGAAAGAACTGGTTTCTGATCCAATTCGAATTCGGTCTAACCCAACTAACCCTGATGGGTCCGAAGTTCCATTCACTGTTACCGTAATTGCTAAAAACTCATCACTGTTAGTTTCAAAGCTATTGGCATCAAGAGGAATCACGATGCCATCATCTTCACTTCCAGTGAGCTGTTCAGGTAAATCGAAGAACTCAACTTTGTCACCTATAGGGTTAACACCTACAGTAAATTCAGATTGTGTATAACGGATATCCGTCGTACCAATTTCTTGAGTAATCGCCTCTAGAGACAGATTAATGTCACCACTAAAGTCTCTTGGTGGCAGAATGACTAGATTAGATAACTGACTTGGATCTAACTGCCACTTATAGGTAGGGTTTCCATCGAAGGTACCGCCATCAGCACCATTGTTTGGAACCAACTCATAGTTGTCTCCGATTTTAATAGCGACAACTGCGCCTTCAGGAACTCCCTTTAACGAAAGCGACATGTTTTCAGAACCATCTTGGTCAATGAGCTCTGCGCTAAGTGATGACAATGAAATGTAGTTATCCTCGTCGCCGACTATATCCTCTGTCACCAAGTTCGCCGCATCAGCAACTGGCTCAACGGTGATCGTGACCACAGTCGTTTTATCTTGCGTATCCGTTTCTGTTACGCAATCCGCTTTGTCGGTAATATTTGCTGTCACAGTGAGGGTAATTTCACCACTGTAATGCTCAGGTGGCGTTACCAACACATCACTCAAGCGGCTAGGATCCGTTACCGTCCAAGTACCATTGCCGTTATCAACCAACAAGCCAGTATCAGCAGGACTCTCCGATAGTGTTACACCATTTGATACTGTGATGGTCAGAGAGTTAACTGTCTCCTTGCCAGTAGCACTATTGCCTTCACCCGTGATTAACTGACCGTCTTCAACGCTATCTCCAAGAACAAGCTCAAGATTAAGATCCGTGGCGATGTCTTCTTGAATCGTTGTCGAATCCGTGGCAACGGTGATGTCATCCACAACAGGCAAGACTTGAATACTAATAGTTTGAGCTGTCGTTACGGTTTCACCATTACACGGTGAGGTTTCAATCGTCTCTATCGTGAAATCAATACATCCAGCGAAATCCTCATCCAATCCAGTTAACGTCAGTTTCGAGAGACCATCGGCAGTAATCGAGTAACCGACTACTTCGCCAGATGCATCATATTCAGCAATAACGCCATCACCAGAAATCTCGACGCCCTCAGGAAGAGAATCGGCAGGAATATAGAAAGAGATCGTATTGTCTGGGTCACTGCCAACATCGGTGTTTAGCAAGCCAGTGAGATCAATATCTTCCCCTTCAGGTGTTTTAATTTCGCCATCGGGTTGAATCGGGCTTGGTGGGCCAACAGGGTCACAAGAACCGCCACCGCCGTCATGGCCAGTGATCTGGATTTGGAATGAAGTATCAATATACTTTGAATCTTCACCATCAATCACACGAGCACGAACCACAATATCTAAAACGGGTGTATCGCTTGGGCTGGAGATCGTCATACCGCTCAAGACTTCTTGCGCCAACTCTTGGATCGAGTCACTCGTAAGACCGTTCGCAGAGATAATCCAGTTTCCTGAAACATCTTGAGCGGCTCCGTTGGGGTGATCGATAATCAGCGAATAGCCATCAGGCACATCGATCAAGATATAATCTAAGTACTCGGAGCCATCCATATCTGCGTCAACAAAAGTAACTGCATCCGACACGTTGACTGGAGAACCGTCCTCACTGAGGTATAGCTGACCAGAACTTTCCAAACGAGTATCTGACTCGACCCTTGCATCTACAGTGACACTGATTGATCCTAAAATATCCTTTACATCAGTCGCGCCTGTCGGCGAAGTGTCGGTAACTTCATAGGTAATTGGGACCGAAAATGTACCGCTCAAATCTTCAGTAGCGGTGACGGATAGTCTTCCGCTACTTAAAAGTTCGGACAGTGTTGGCGTCGTAGAGTCTAATAAACTTTCTAAATCTAACCCTGAAACCGGCACATCAATAACACTGCCATCGAAATAGAGAGTCAGGTCAGCAGGAAGGCTATCAATCACATAACCCGTTAAAGACTCACTACCATCAACATCTTGATTCACTGATGGCTCTAGATTCAATCCAATTTGGCTGTCTTCAATACCTTGAGTGCTAACTGTTTGACCATCTTCTTGATCAACAACGGGCGCTAACTCTACTTTCAACGTCATCGGAAACTCGCCCGAATCACCATCAGGCTCTGTCGAGATAGCAGTAACAGTTAGCTCTAGCTCGCCACTAAAATCCGGAATTGGCTTGAGATACAAATCATTCAGTTGGGCGTTAGAGACTTGGAATACTGGCCCTGTTACATCGTCAATGTAGGCGATGGTTAATGACACTGGCTCACCCAATGAATCCACCAGCAAGGTGCCATCAGGAATATTGGTCAAGAGTATATTAATTTCTTCTGAAACATCGTCATCTGAGGTTTGGACTACAAAATCGAGACGAATCAAACCATCTTCATTGAGGACAGATTGATTGCTGATAATTTTTGTATCGCTGTCATATTCCCAGTGCGCATTGCCACCATCCACAACAATCGGCTCATCGACGACACCTTTGAGGAAAATATTGATGGTTTTGGTATCGCTAAGTGCGGTCACATTAACAGGGTCTAACGAGTCAACTGTCGATTCATAAGAAACGGCAGTCACGTTAATAAATAGGTTTTCCGTAAAGGAACTGATGTCTTCTTTTGGTATTAGATAAGCGGTGCCATTCTCTATCGCTTCAGCAGAAACGAGATAAGTATTAGGGCCAATTAAGTCAAACAATCCACCTTGAATTACCCAACCGTCTTGTACTTCAATTTGGTAACTTAACGATTCAGAACCGTCAGTATCAGTCAACGCACCATTGATTACGTTCTTTAGGAAGATGCTTTCATCTTCCAGACCTTTGTAATCTTTGACAGATAAAATTGGGGTATCCGCATCCGCTGAAATCTCGACAACTACGGTATTAACAATATCGGCAGTTTTATCATCGGGGTCAGCGAAGGTGTTTCCCGCTTCGGTTGCAATCGCAGTAATCTCAAACTCGAATCGACCCGCTAGATTTTCATCGGCTCTGATTTCCATTTTGTCGATTTGGGTCTGGGTGTATTCCTTACCCTCTTTAACGGCGCTACCATTCAAGGTGATATTCAACCCATCTGGAATTCCGCTAATGGTATAAGACAGTTCTTCAGATGTATCTTGGTCAACCAACTGAGCGGCGATATCTAATTTAATTGGATCTGCGTCGTCTTCTACGGATTGGTATGTAAATACAGAATCGGACCAATCCGGGGCATCCGCTACGGGTAAAACAGAAACAGAAACATCTGCGGTCAGCTCTTTTGGAACCGTGTCAGTACTAATGATCGCGTTGATCGCTAGAATAACCGTTGAGGTCGTATTCGATTCATGAAGTGCTGGTCGATAAGTCAACTGGCCATTCGGGCCGGTAAACTGACTGTCAATCGCTGTTAACTGATTGCCTGAAAGCGTCACCTTGCCATCAACCACTTGAAGCAATACGCCATCTAAATACAGGCTACCGCCTTGCAAAGAATCTTCTGAGAATTCAATAGCAGCAACAGTTTCGCTTTGGTCCACGTCTCCAGTAGAAACACTCACAACAATAATGGCGTCGTTATCTTCTGTGGTTTCTGAATCTTCATAACGAATAAAGCCTTCGTTATCATCCAGTATGAGCTCCGCGTTACTTACCACTTCATCGCCGTCGGCATCTCGCACCAAATAATCAATATCATCGACGATCTTAGGATCGGCAGGATTGGTCGTTACATTGGGATTCGTGGTTAGTTGATAGCTACCATCAGGTGAAAGGGTAAATTGGCCGTATACGCTACCACTGTCAAAATCGTTGATTAGATCAATGGTTATTGGAGTATCAGCATCCACAAAGGTGTAGGTAGTACCGCGATAATCGAAACTTACAATAGTTGCTCCATCGGCACCTGCGAACTCTTCCGTTAGGAACTGTCCATTGAGGTCATCACCCTCAACCATTTCAATAGAACCGCTTCGTGAAGTTGGAATGGCATCCGTGACATTAACTATATAAATGGCAGGATCAGAACTGTCTCCATCCGCATCGTTGACTGTCAGTTCGAAATTGAGGGCTAGATTATTCTCTCCATCAGCATTTGCATGATCAAGAGGTGCATATAGGTTGAACTCTGTTGTGCCATCGTTGTTAAAACGAATTCGGAAGATATCGTTACCCGACGTATCTTGAGCGTAATACCAACCATCGGCATTCGCTTCTTGCAAGGATATCGCTCGTCCGCCACTGCTGTAACCGAGGGCATCAAAAGCATCGATGTTGATTGAAACGGATGCGATATCGTCCGATCCTTGAATAATCGCTATCGATGGGCTTGGTTCTTCAGTCCCTGTTTGTTCCTTATCACCAATGAGTCCATCTTCATCGACAGATATGCTGCCTACAATCGAGAATGCAGGATCCTTACCGTCGTATATTTTGATGTCGGATTCTTGCGTATCTCTTGATCCATCAGAGTCAATCGTGACGATAGCAGCTGGTATTGTCAGCTCGGTGTCTTTTGTACCAGAGCCGTGATCAATGGACTGATATAGCTCAATAACAACATCAACATTTGTCGAACCATTTGATTCAAGACTAAAGTCATCTGGAAGCTTGATTTTTAAAACAGCATCACCATTGCCAAGAACAGCATCAAATGTACCATTTCCGTTGTCACGCCAAGTCAACGCTTCACCATTGCTGGTTACCGCAACACCATCGCTATCAAGAACAGCTTGGCCAGTGATCACATCCAACCCTAAGAAAACAAGAGGGTCATTACCAGCGGTAACCGCCAAGCTCACGTTTGCTGTTGATCCAACTCCCGACAGCGTGCTATCAGCTACAGGGATTTCACTCAGTTCAACCGTTCCAGAACCAATCGTTGGCTCACCGCCATCAGTCACTGACACATTTAAGGCTAATTTGGTTTCATCGTTGTCATCATCTTTTGCTGTGATGACAAAAGGAATTTGGTCGGTTCCATTCGTTTGGTCGAGCCCCTTGAATAGCTCAAAGGTGTAAGTGACATCAGTATCGGCCTCACCTGACAAAGAGGTGAAGCTCAAGGTAAACGCTTTATTTTCAGCACTTTCAGAGCCAACATAACCAGTAAGTTCATTTCCGCCTGCAGAGACTACATAGATGATCTGTACGCCCCCACTAAACAACTGCGGCTGATCTCCAACATCAAAAAATACAGACTCAACAAAGTCACTTCCGACGTTGAGGTTGAAAGTGCCAGTATCTGAAACACTGCCGTGAATAAGATCTGACTCGTCCACAGCAGCATTGCTAGTTGAAGTTAATATTGGGTCGGCTCCATCCTGGATGATCCAATCGAATTGCCCTTGCTCTAAAGAAGTACCATCTAAATCCGTTCCATCAATAATAAGTGGCAGGGTGATGGAGTCATTGCTGAACAGGTGGTTTATAGGCTGCTCTAACACTAATGTGACATCTGCTAGAACATCGATACCACTAGCGACTGCACTCAACGTTAGCGTGAATATCGTTTCACCGTTTGCTTGCGCGGTAATCGTTTTACCATCATTCGCTAACGTGTAGGTTAGAGGGAACTTCTCATCTCCGGTCGTCAAGCCCAAGGCGTCTAGCTGCACCAGAGTATTAGCATTAAATACAATAGAAGCAGGATCTGGATTATCTGAGCCAGCGGAAACGGTAAACTGACCAACGACAGTTTGAACTCCATCAGACACATCACCTTCAGAGCTGGTTGTTGTCCCATCAACAACTAACCCTGCATCACCATCAAAAATATCGATCACCGCAGTGCCACTTCCGAAGTCATTACTGCTGTCGCCTGCAACATAGTTGAAAGTGATGTTTTGAGCTACGGTGTGGTCCAAATTTCTGTTGGCGACGAACGTCCAATGACCATTGGAAAAAACGGTCAAAACACCTTCATCCAAAGTAAAAGAAACTGGCGCACTCCCGGATATTGTTTGTGTCGTCCCATCAACTTCAACACTTTTTATTGTCAGCTGTGTATCAAGATCGATATCATTATTCAGTACATTTCCTGACGTGACCTCACCTTCAATTACTTCATAAGACTCATCAAAAATGAGTGGTTCCGAGTCTTTGACCACTATAGGTAGATGACCGATGACGAGCTCAGTAGTGCCGTCCGCATCCGTTTGTAAACCTTCAATAACCAGCGCAGTCTGAATTGAATCTAATCCTGCTTCTTGGTCAATCGCCTTATAAAAATTGATATTTACGTTGCTGCCAGAAATTGAAGCGTCGAACACAATTTGGCCATCGCTTCGGGTTCCAATAAGGCTTTGCTTGTTAGACGATACCGCGATAGTGATCGACAGGCTTTGAGAGGTTAATGACTCAGCTATAGTTTGATCTGCGCTAAACGAGAAGTCCGCAAAATCGATCCTAATATCAGAAGTTTGTGTTTCGTCTCCAAAAATACCGATGATGTTTTCCGAAAACACCACTGATTCAGGAAGAATAATCGTCGGCATGTCATCGATGGCTTCGTTGCCGACTGTATTGAAAACTTTTGCGTCGATCGTCCATTCCGCAGAAGAATTTAAGGTAGATATATCAATATTCTCCACCACCCAGTTACCTGCGAAATCAACAACTCCCTCGAACACCAGTGTCTGAGTCCCGTCGTTTACTTCAATGTAAACCGGTAAACCTTCTGCAACATTGGTTGTACCCTGCATGGTGGTTAAATCACCACTACGAAAATCTAAGATGTTGAAACCAGATAAGGTATCAATATCGATAACAGGTGGGACGGTATCAATTTTTCCTGTCGAGTCTGTGCCCGTTGTTTCATTACCTGCAATATCAACGGTAACTGCTTCTACGGTAATGTTGCCATCCGCAAATGCAGACAGATCGACATCATCGATGCTCCAAGCCCCTGCAACAACTACGGTTTGTAACGTGATAGACTGATTATTGCTATCCGAAACTGTGACGGTAATAGGCTGTCCATTTTCTACATTTTTAACAACACCTTGTAGACGAACAGATTGAACCTCTTCAGTGTTGAGTATGTTGTCGGCATCATCGAATTTTGCTGTGATACTTGCCAGAGTATCCTTAACGATTATATCGCTAGAAGTAACAGTATTGCCCGCAACATCCGTAACGCTAGCCTCTACGGTTAAGATTCCTTCTGCAAACCCCGAATAGTCTTGACCTGTCAGCGTCCAATTTCCGCCAACTACTGTGGTCGTATAAACTTGGGAGACATTAAGGCTATCGGTAAGGGTAATAGTGATCGTTTGACCGTCTTCAACATCCTCAACCGTGCCAACCAAGGCACCATTAGTAATTTCGGCTAAGTTGTAATACTCATCACCAAAACCATCAAAATCGACACTGATATCCGCTAGCGTATCTTTGACGATGGTATCGCTAGAAGTTGCAGTATTACCCGCAATGTCCGTAACCGTAGCTTCTACTGTTAGCGTGCCTTCAGCGAAGGCTGAATAATCTTGACCAATGAGACTCCACTCGCCACCAGTAACTGTCGCGGTATAATTTTCTGACTTGCCATCAACATCGGTGATAGTGATTGAAACTTCTTGGCCATCTTCAACATTGGTCACCGTGCCAACTAAAGCGCCATTACTGACCTCGGCAGAGTTGTAATACTCGTCACCAAAACCATCGAAATCGACACTGATGTCCGCCAGCGTGTCTTTGACTATTGTGTCACTGGAGGTCGCTGTATTGCCCGCAATGTCGGTAACCGTGGCTTCTACCGTTAAAGTGCCGTCAGCGAAGGCTGAATAATCTTGACCTGTGAGAGTCCATTCGCCACCAGTGACTGTCGCGGTATAATTTTCTGACTTGCCATCAACATCGGTGATAATGATGGAAACTTCCTGACCATCTTCAACATTGGTCACCGTGCCAACTAATGCGCCATTACTGACCTCGGCAGAGTTGTAATACTCATCACCAAAACCATCAAAATCCTCACTGATGTCCGCCAACGTATCTTTGACTATTGTGTCACTGGAAGTCGCTGTATTGCCCGCAATGTCGGTAACCGTAGCTTCTACCGTTAAGGTGCCTTCAGCAAAAGTGGAATAGTCTTGACCGACTAATGTCCATTCACCAGCGGTGACCGTAGCAGTATAATTTTCTGACTTGCCATCAACATCGGTGATGGTGATAGTAACTTCTTGACCATCTTCAACATTGGTAACCGTGCCGACCAATGCGCCATTACTGACCTCGGCAGAGTTGTAATACTCATCACCAAAACCATCAAAATTGACACTGATGTCCGCCAACGTATCTTTGACGATGGTATCGCTAGAAGTAGCTGGATTACCCGCAATGTCGGTAACCGTAGCTTCTACCGTTAAGGTGCCTTCAGCGAAGGCTGAATAATCTTGACCTGTGAGAGTCCATTCACCACCAGAAACTATCGCGGTATAATTTTCTGATTTGCCAACAACATCAGTGATAGTGATTGAAACTTCCTGACCATCTTCAACATTGTTCACCGTACCAACTAATGCGCCATTACTGACCTCGGCAGAGTTATAATACTCATCACCAAAACCATCAAAATTGACACTGATGTCCGCCAACGTATCTTTGACAACTGTGTCACTGGAGGTCGCTGTATTGCCCGCAATGTCGGTAACCGTAGCTTCTACCGTTAAAGTGCCTTCAGCGAAGGCTGAATAATCTTGACCTGTGAGAGTCCATTCGCCACCAGTGACTGTCGCGGTATAATTTTCTGACTTGCCATCAACATCGGTGATAATGATGGAAACTTCCTGACCATCTTCAACATTGGTCACCGTGCCAACTAATGCGCCATTACTGACCTCGGCAGAGTTGTAATACTCATCACCAAAACCATCAAAATCCACACTGATGTCCGCCAACGTATCTTTGACGATGGTATCGCTAGAAGTAGCAATATTGCCTGCAACGTCCGTGACACTTGCTTCAACGGTTAAAATGCCTTCTGCAAAACCCGAATAGTCTTGGCCGACTAATGTCCATTCACCACCAGAAACTATCGCGGTATAATTTTCTGATTTGCCATCAACATCAGTGATAGTGATTGAAACTTCTTGACCATCTTCAACATTGGTCACCGTACCAACTAATGCGCCATTACTGACCTCGGCGGAGTTATAATACTCGTCACCAAAACCATCGAAATTGACACTGATGTCCGCCAACGTATCTTTGACAACTGTGTCACTGGAGGTCGCTGTATTGCCCGCAATGTCTGTAACCGTGGCTTCTACCGTTAAAGTGCCTTCAGCGAAGGCTGAATAATCTTGACTTGTGAGAGTCCATTCGCCACCAGTGACTGTCGCGGTATAATTTTCTGACTTGCCATCAACATCGGTGATGGTGATAGTAACTTCTTGAC